>CANPZH010000016.1 GCA_947589335.1 uncultured Clostridia bacterium
ATCAAGACGAGGAACGCCAAGGAGACCTATCTCGGCTACGACTATGTGATCGGGAGAAAGGTCGCCGGCGGAAAGACGTCCGTCTCCCATGCGGTCTCGGGCAAGCTCGAGGAGGCGGGAGAGGGGGACCTCTACGTCTCGGGCAATGTGATGATCGTACGGGTGAAACTGAGCGATCTCGGGCTTGGCGGCGCGAACTACGACATCGAGTTCAAAGTGACGGACAATGTTCAGATCAAGGAGACGGGGAATTATCCCTATCTCGACTTCTACCGAACGGGAGACAGCGCGCCCATCGGGCGGCTCAACTACCGCTACGGCTACTGACGGACCGGCAGAAAGACCGCCCGCGCGCCCCGAGGGCGCGCGGGCGGTCTTCAAAACGTCTTGACAAAGCGCCGCCGCTGCGGTATACTATCCGAAAGAGGAAACGAACGTGCAAAAGCTGATCAGAGAACGGAAGGACAAAAAGATCTACCGGGACGGGGATAAACTCATCAAGCTCTTCGACGAGAACTATTCCAAGTCGAACATCCTGAACGAGGCGCTCAACCAGGCGCGCGTTGCGGAGACGGGGCTGAACATTCCGAAGATCCACGAGGTCACGGTCATCGGCGGGAAGTCGGCGATCGTGATGGATTTTATCGAGGGCAGGGCGCTCGACGAGTGCTTCCGCGACGAGCCCGAACGGACGGACGAGTGGCTGGATCTGTTCGTGCGCGTCCAGCAGGACATCCATTCGCGGAAACATCTGCTGCTGACAAAATACATCGACAAATTGCGCATGAAGATCCTGCAATCCGACCTCGCGGCGTCCACCCGCTACGATCTCTCCCTCCGCCTCGACGCGATGCCCCGCCATACGCACGTTCTGCACGGGGACTTTCTGCCGAGCAACGTGATCCTGCGGGACGACGGGGTGCCGTTCATCGCCGACTGGTCCCATGCCAGCCAGGGCAACGCCGCCGCCGACGCCGCCAAGACCTTTCTGATGTTGCGCACATACGGCGTGGAGGAGCTCGCATGGCGGTACCGCGCGGAGTACATCAAGCGGGCGTGCATCGAAGAGCGCTATTTCACGGAGTGGATCCCGCTGATCGCGGCGGCACAGCTCATCCGTGCACCCGAGCGGAGACAGCAGCTCATCGGCTGGATGCAGGAGGCGGGAGACTGAGATGAAATTCGATACCAAAGTCCAATATCTGAAATACCGCGTTCTGAAGGAGATCGCCCGCCTCGCGTGGGAAGACAGCCTCCTCGAGAACGTCACCGAGATCCCGAAGACGATCGCGCCCGGCAAGACGCCGACGATGCGCTGCTGCGTCTACAAGGAGAGGGCGATCCTGAACGAGCGGGTGAAACTCGCGATCGGGGGCAACCGCTACAACAAGCGGGTGATCAGCGTCATCGACATCGCCTGCGAAGACTGTCCCACGGGCGGCTACGAAGTGACGAGCGCCTGCCGCGGCTGTCTGGCGCACCGCTGCGAGGACGCCTGCAAGAAAGGCGCGATCGTCTTCGGGTACGACCAGAAGGCGTATATCGACAAGACGAAGTGCGTCGAATGCGGGCTCTGCGCCAAGGCGTGCCCGTACAGCGCGATCCACAACTTCAAACGTCCCTGCGAGCAGAGCTGCAAAGCCAAGGCGATCTCGATGGGGAAGGACAAGGAGGCGGTCATCGACTACGAAGACTGCGTCTCCTGCGGCGCATGCGTCTACACCTGCCCCTTCGGCGCGATCACAGACCGTTCGTATATCCTCGACGTCATCGACATCCTCCAAAAGAGCCGCGGAGGGCAGGCATACCGCACCTATGCCCTGGTCGCGCCGTCGATCGCGGGGCAATTCTCCTATGCCAAGCTCGGGCAGGTCGTCTCCGCGATCGGGCTCCTCGGCTTTTGCAGCGTCATGGAAGTGGCGCTCGGGGCAGACATGGTCGCCCTTGCCGAGGCGGAAGAGCTCGAAGAGAAGGGCTTTCTGCTCTCCTCCTGCTGTCCCGCATTCGTCTCCTATGTGGAGAAGAGCTTCCCCGCGTTCAAAGAGAACATCTCGGGCAACCTCTCGCCCGCGGGCACGCTCGCGAAGTTTCTGAAGTCGCGCGATCCTTCCTGCAAGACGGTGTTCATCGGCCCCTGTACGGCGAAAAAGACGGAATTCCAGCGGGAGGAGTACCGCGATCTGATCGACAGCGTGCTCACCTTCGAGGAACTTCAGGCGCTCATCGACAGCCGCGGGATCGACGCGGGCTCCCTGCCCGAACGGGAGATGGACCAGGCCTCCCCGCACGGGCGGAACTTCGCGCGTTCGGGCGGCGTGGCGGACGCCGTGCGCGCAGCATTGAAGGAGAGGGGGAGCGCATTCGAATTCAAGCCCATCTCCTGCAGCGGGCTCGACGAGATCCGTTCCGCCCTCCTCCGCAAGAGCCGCGGCGCGCTGGACGCGAACTTCATCGAGGGCATGGCGTGCGCGGGCGGATGCGTGGGCGGCGCGGGGTGCCTCAAACACGGCGAAAAGAACAGGGCGGAAGTCGAACTGCACGGACAGGCGTCCGTCTATCCGTCGAGCAGGGCGGCGGTCCTGTCGGCGGAGGAAGAAGGCCCACGCGGGGCATAAAAAACAGCACAAGGCCGAAGGGGCGGAGCAGGTTTGCTTCACCCCTTTTGTTGAAAAATCCAAAAAATGTCACGGAAATTCGCGCGAATCCACTTGACAAAAGGGGAAGGATATTGTATCATTATGAATGATATAGTATCCATACTTGCATAAAAAGAGCAAAGAATGCATAAAACGCATAAGAAAATGTATAAAACACTCTTTTTTGCGAATATTTGATACAAAATCGAAAGGAGATAAGCTATGAACAAAATCAGAAGACTGCTTATTACGGCATTCAGCGCGATGTTCCTTGTCTGCGCGACGCTCTTCGCAGTCGCCTGCGGCGGTACGAAAATGTACTCCGTCACGACGAATTACGAAGCATCGCAGGGCACCGTGACGCTCTCTCCCTCCCCCAACGAAGAGGGGAAGTATGAGGAGCATACGGAGATCACTGTCACGGTCAAGGCGAACTCGGGCTATGAAGTCGACAGCTTTACGGTCAGTACCGATTCGAATGCGAAACTTTCGAACGGCTCCTATACCTTTACGATCGAAAGCGATACGTCGATCAGCGCGACCTTCAAGTCGACCGGCGGCACCGTTACGCCTCAGCCGAAGACGTACACGGTCTCGGTGAACGCGCCCCGGAACGGCACGATCACGCTGGACAAGACGGACGGCAAATACGAAGAAAACAAGAATGCGACCGTCACGGTCACCCCGAATGCGGGCTACGAAGTCGATACCTTCACGGTCGGCGGGACCGATCAGAAGGCGAACCTCAAGGCGAGCGGCTCGGCATTCACCTATACCTTCAAAGTGACCGCGGATACGCAGGTCGCCGTCGCATTCAAATCGACCGGCGGCACCGTCACTCCCGAGCCGAAGACGTACACCGTCTCGGTGACTGCGCCCCAGAACGGCACGGTCACGCTCGACAAGGCAGACGGCAAGTACGAAGAGAACGCGAATGCGACCGTAACGGTTACCCCGAACGCGGGCTACGAAGTCGATACCTTCACGGTCGGCGGGACCGATCAGAAGGCGAACCTCAAGGCGAGCGGTTCGGCATTCACCTATACCTTCAAAGTGACCGCGGATACGCAGGTCGCCGCTACGTTCAAGCTGACGGAAGTGTTCCCCGAGAACTACCGCGGCACGTGGGTTTACGATCAGAAAGAGATCGTGATCACCGCGACCACCCTTGAGTACGACGGCGCACAGGTCAGCGTGACGAAGACCGACAGCGGCTTCACCTTCACCGTTGGCAAGGATGAAGACGCGGTCAACTTTACGATCGTCTTCGTCTCCGCGGGCGTGCTCAGCGTCACGGAAGATTCCGCTCTCGCGTACGCGATCAATGAAGAAAAACTTCCCACCGGTGTCACCTACGAGGCCCTTGCGGGCACTTGGGAGAGCACCGTCTTCACGACGGTCGAGATCACCGCAGCGGGCGCGATCACCGCGATGGACGAGACCGAGCAGAAGGGCCGCTTCCTCACGGTCGACGCGGCTCAGGCGAAGTTCACTGCGCTCATCGGCAACGTCTGGTACCAGGGCAGCTACAATGCGGAAGCGGGCACGATCACGCTCACCACTCCCGTTTCGGAGGATGCGATCACGCTGACCCGCGCTTCTACGAGCGAGGCGCCCGAGAAGGTCGCGGCTCCCGAAGGATATGCGGGCACCTGGTCGAACACCGCTCACAAGATTGTGATCGAGGAAGACGGCGACGTCTGCATCGATTCCGAAACACCGAATGCTTATCTCTTTGAAGATACGGGCTGGGCGCCCGGCACCTATGGGATCTATTACAACGAAACCGAGTACCATATCGACTATATGGAAACCTCGATGTACATCGGCGGTCTCCTTCCTGCCGAAGGCGAACTGGGCATCACTCTCGAAAAAGAGGGCGTTGTAGAGCCCGAAGCTCCCGAAGAACTCTACGGCACGTGGAAGAACACCCCTGCAGAGGGCGCTCAGGCGCAGCCCGACATCACGATCGGCGCAGAGGGCGTCTTCCTCGGCGAAGAAAAACTCACCATCGAGAGCGTCAGTGTCTATGATCCCGAAACTCCCGAGGATCAGCCCTACGCAGCGATCACCATCTTCTTCAAGGGTGTCGGCTCTCGTAGCATCCGTGCGATGAAGAGCGACAACTGGAAGACGTTCACCTATACGGCGGGCGGCGTGGATTACGTCTATACGCTCTCGATCGAGATCGCCGAGGAATTGATCGGCACGTGGACCAGCCCCGACGAGGCGTACACCGTCGTCGTGACGGATTCCGCGATCACCGTCAACACGACGGCTGTCACGGACATCGAGATGTTGGAAGACGGCAGCTGCACCTTCACCTGGAACGAGGGCAACTACAAGCTCGTCAGCTGCTCCGCAAACCACCTGCAGCTCCTCAAAGAGACGACTCCCGACGAAGAGGGCGACAGCTACTTTAATGACTTCGCTTATCTCATCAAGAGCGAATTGGCGGAAGTGACCCTTCCCGAGTCCCTTGTCGATACGACCTGGGCAGAGAGGAGCGATGAGGAAGATACGCTCTCCTTCACGGCGAAGGCGATCACGGCGACCAAGCACACCGTCAAGCTCCTTGCTTACTCCGATGAAGGCGGCGTCACGATCGTCTTCGACGAAGAAGTTGTGAGCTTCTCCCTGTTCGAAGGCTACTATGTGATCGACATCTATCTTGCAGATGATGTCTCTTACAGCTACCTCAAGACGGGTGTGGAAGCGGTCCTCGACGAAGAATACCGCGGCACCGCGTGGAAGAGCACGGTCGGCGAGCTCGAACTCACGATCTCCCAGGACGGCAAGACCGTCACGATCGGCGGCGAGGAATGCAAACTCACGACCGACGGCTGGGGCTTCTACATCACCTACGATGAAGTGACCTACAACTTCACGAAGAACTTCTATTCGACGAACGTCTTCTCCCTCGACAGCGAAAACAAGTCTTACGACTTCGTCAAGCAGGGAAGGGCGGCGCTTGAGGTCCCCGAAGAGATCGCAGGCCAGTATCAGGAAGTCAGAAACGATCAGCCCGTTTCGGGCAGCGTCCTCACGATCGCGGCAAACGGCGCTGCGACCTGGAAGGGCCACAAGGTGGAACTTGTCGACGTCGTTCTGGACGATATGCTTGAGCAGTACGTTCTCATCCTTGTCGTCGATACCCATGTCTGCACCGTCTTTGTCGAGAACTTCGAGATCGGTTGGGGCAGCGAGTCTCACTCCTTCAACAAGATCAACTACTACACGGTGACCGTCACGCTCGAGGGCGATGAAGACAGCGTCACCTGGGACCTTACCCCCAACAAGAAGAATTACAAAGAGGGCGACTCGGTTTCGATCAAGTTCCTTCCCGCAACCGGCTACGAGATCTCTTCCGTCACGATCGACGGCGAGCCTCTCACGCTCAACGCAACGAACAGAGGATCCTTCACGGTCACCGCGAACGTCGAGATCGTCATCACGATGGTCAAGAAGCCCGTGATCCCGAGCGAGCTCCACGGCACGTGGGAGACCCTTGACGGCCAGTACACCCTCGTTGTCAGCGGCGACAAGCTGAAGCTCTCCAGGGGCGAGACCGTTGTCGAAGAGACCTACACCGTATACGACGAGCAGACCCCGCTCAAGATCACCTTCGGCGGCACCGAGTATACCCTCAGCAGAAAGAGAGACGGCAACGGCGTTGTCACCTACATCATCCTCACGGCGGGCAGAACGGCGCTCTACTTCGTCGGCGAAGGCTTCGAGAGCGATACGATCGACCCGAGCCTCTACGGCGACTACATTGAAACGTCGAAAGATGGCGCCGATGTCTCCCGCGGCGACACGCTGACCCTCTCCGAAGAGGGGATCGTCTGGAACGATACCGCTGCGCAGGCGATCATTGCACGCGGCGCGCAGGAGTATCAGTTCTATTACAAGAACGAGTTCTACACCGTCACCGTGATGGCTTCCCGCGACGGCAGCCTCACGCTCGTCGTGGTCAAGGACAACGACCGCGAGGCGACGGGCAACCCGGGCCACCCGAAGTATGTGAAGTACTTCGCGCTTGCGGGCGTCTTCTCCGGGAACGACAGAGTCGTCGGGACTTGGGTCACGGCAGACGGGGTCTATGAGCTCGTTGTCGCAAACCAGCGTTCCGCCGTCATCAGCAAGAACGGTACCGAGATCGACTGCGAGATCTCCCTCTCCGCAGAAGGAGATCCTCAGATCGCCTTTGAGGGCGTCACCTACGCGGTCAGCTATGAGGTCGACTCCCTGACGACGACGAGAGCTGCCTATCTCATTCTGTCCTCGGAGAGCGGCGTGCTCTACCTCATGAACCCCGATATCCTCGCCGCGCTCGATCTTTCGAGCATGCAGGGCGTCTATAAGAGCACGAACGGCGATACGTTCACGGTCATCGGGAAGATGGGCATGCTCAACGACATCCCGCTTTACCCGCTCTCGAAGAGAGGGGTCGAGATCACCTTTGCAGACTCCGAAGGCACGCGTTACCGCGTGACGGTGGGCGTCCCGGCCGGTAGCGGAAATCGTGAAGATCCGGATACGCTCGAGCTGCAGAAGCAGCCCGCCGGCACGGTCGGTTGGCAGTCGCTCGGCACCCTTACTCCCAGCACCGAGACCTACACCCTCGACGAGGCGTTCAACGGCAACTGGGTCGCAGCCGACGACGGCGAGACGAAGCTCGTCATCGCCGCAACCGGCGTCACGCTCGGCGGCGTTGCATTCAAGGTCGCTCCGAACAACATCATCTATTCCGACAGCGCGTCCTACACCGTCGCTTGGTACGGCTATGTGGAGGGCAAAGTGATCGCCCTCAGCGCAGGGACGAACGTCACCTACTTTGTGGCAGACAGCGAAACCCCTACCGCGATCGCCGAGAAGTACAACGGCACCTGGTACTATCAGTACGGTCAGGGCACGCTCGTGATCGACGCGGCGAAGGGCGAAGTGACCTTTGACGGCGTCAAGGCGGCTGCAGTCGTCTCCCTCGGGAGCAACTTCACCCGCCCCGGCACGCTGGGCGATGAGACGGTCACCGAAGAGAGCTACTACTTCTTCATCGTCTCCGAAGAGGAAGTCACCGTCTACTATCTGTCCTGGTATGTCAGCCCGTCCACGGGGGAATTCAACCGTGCGCAAGACAACCCCACTGTAGACGGCAGGCCTTACATCGATGAGATCTACGTCGACGAGCTGCTTATCGGCACCTGGAAGGGCGCGGACGGCACGACGACGATCAAGGTCGAAGATGGCAAGATCTACAGCGGCGAAACCGAACTCACCGTCTACAACTTCGGCGGAACGAAGGCCACGGGCAACCTGGTTGTCCTCAACGGCAAGCTCTACAGCCTCGTTCCCGACTCCGCGTATGAGACCATTCTGATCATGGAAGAGCAGGTCGCAGACGACGAAGGGATCGGCGCGCGCAGCTACTTCCTCAAGGAAGGCACCGCGCTCGGGAAAGTGACGTCTCAAGACCTCCTCAACACGACTTGGGAGAACGGCATGAACGCGCTCACGATCGGCGAAGACGGCTCCGTCACCTATAACGAGAGCGCTTGCGCAATCTGGGCAATCACCGAAGGCGAAGGCTATGTGAAGATCGTCCTCATCATCAACGGCGACCGCGTCGACGTCGAGTACATGGGCGGAAACTTCATCAGTGTTACGCTCGATGGCGTCGTGCAGCAGTTCACCAAGAAGTCCACCGGCGAAACGACGATCGGCTTCCTCGGCCTCCCTGTCGGAACTCTGAAGGGTGTGAACAATCCCTATGCGACCGTCACCGTCACCGCCGACAGCCTGACGATCAAAGACGACAACATGCTTGCAGAGGGCCCGATCGTGCTCACGATCGACGACCTCACCGAAGCGGAAGTCCCCGCGGGCTACACGGGCACCAAGGCGTACACGTTCACGGCTACCCTGAACGAGGTTGAAGCGACCTGCACCCTGATCATTGACGGGGTGATGGGCGGTCTTGCCCCGATGGAGGGCAAACTGGTCGTCTCCTGGAGCGATTACAGCTCCGAGTTCTACAACTGATAACCGATCGGGAGACACCCGAATCGCATCAAAGAAAAAACACGGCTCCGCCGTGTTTTTTCTTGCCGTTTTGTTTTCAATACGCCCGCAAGTGCACCGAGGAGGCGATTCCCGCTGTCCCCTTGAGGGTCATAAGCCGCCATTCTGCTCTATTCTAAATACGTCATTCCGACGACCGTCTTCCTTACGTCATTCCGACGACCGAAGGGAGGAGGAATCTGAGGACGAGATTCCTCGACTTCGCTACGCTACGCTCGGAATGACGTTTAGAGTGCGGGGCGGAAGGACGTATTCCCTTCTCCCTTGCCCACCCCTTGAGGGGTGGGTGTCCCCAAAGGGGACGGAAGGGGTGTTCTTCTTAATACGTCACCCTGTCCCGCCATTCTACTGTATGGTTCCTTGGGCGGCACGAGGAGCGCATGCGACGAAGTAACAGGCGCGGCGCGGCATAAAGCCGCGCCGCGCCGTCCTTTACGTCACACTGAGCGTAGTCGAAGTGTGGACCGCATTATAATAATGTCCATGTTTCGACTACGCTCCGCTTCGCTCAACATGACGTATTGAGATTTCTCACATGCGTTCGAAATGGCGTTTGGTGCGATTCCTCGACTTCGCTACGCTCCGCTCGGAATGACGTATAGGGTGCGCGGGGCAACATGACGTATTTGGGAATGCTTCCTCTTAAAAATCATTAAAGCGTCGGGCAAATTGCCCGACGCTTTAATGAGAAAAAATATGGGAAGTGTAAGCGAGGTTCATTCGGTTTTCACCGTATGCCATCATTATACGTTCCCGGAGGAAAACTGTCAAGCGTTTTTAACCGTTCCGCCAAAAATGTCCTCTTCAATTTTCTTGCAAATTTCCTCTGTATCGTGTACAATAAAGAAAAGGAGCGGCTATGTTTCACGTTATCCTGGTCGAACCGGAGATCCCGCAGAACGCGGGCAATATCGCGCGGACTTGCGCGGCGACGGGCTGCGTTTTGCATCTCGTAAAGCCGCTCGGATTCGAGCTGTCCGATAAATATCTCAAGCGCGCGGGGCTCGACTATTGGCAGTCGGTCGACGTCCGCGTGCACGATAGCCTCGAAGAGGCGCTGTCGGAGACCTGCGGCAGCGTGCACCTCTTTACGACCAAGGCGCCGCAAAACTATGTCGATCAAGCATACGGGGAGGGCGACGCCCTCGTCTTCGGCAAGGAGACGAAGGGGCTTCCTGAGGAATTGCTCGTCGCCCATCCCGGGGAGTGCGTGCGGATCCCCATGCTCGGCGGCTATCGCTCTCTCAATCTGAGCAATGCGGTCGCGATCGCCGTCTATGAGGGACTGCGCCAAAACGGCTTTCGGGGCTTTGCCGAGCGGGGAGAGCTCCACCGTCTGAAATGGTGACGCCCTGCAAAAGAGCGATCCTTTTCGGGATCGCCGCTCTCGTGTACGCGCTCTGCGCCTTTCTCCTCACGCTGCCCCTTCCGAAGACGGTCGCGGAGGGGACGGAGACTGTTCTTGTCCTATGGGAGGACGGAACGGCGACGGAGGAGAGCTATGCCGCCGTCTCGGAGAACATGACGGGCGTAGAAGAGGGCGCCATCGTGCTTTCCCGGGAGGGGAAGCGCGGGACCGTCCCCGCGGGCGCGGCATTTTCGGACGCCGTCCGCGTGATGGAGACGGGCGGGCTCGCAGATCTTCTCTCCCTCCGCTGCGGGGAGATCTCCCGCTTGGAACAGGCGGCGCTCTTCCGCCGATACGGCAAGAGGGGATACTATGCGGAGGAATATTTCTGCTGGAACGGCGGGAGGGTCTTCCGCACCCAAAGGAAAGATTTTCCCGAGACGGTCCTGCTCGCGGGCAAGATCTCCGCAGACGTTCTGCAGCGTGCGGGGACGAAGAAACTGATCCTGCGCGCGGAGGCGGAATTTTCCGCGGAAGCGCTCATCGGGACGGCGGTGGAGGAGATCGAAGCGCAGGCTCCCTACGCGGCCGAGGGCGGCGCCGTCTATCTTGACACGCCGGGCGGGAGGAGGCTGATCGCGGCCCTGCCCTCTGTGAGATCTTTGACGATAGAATGCGACTTCATCGACAGCGGGGCGCTCGCTCCCTGCCGGGAGCTCGAAACGCTCGTGCTGCCGCCCCGCTATGAGGGGACGCTCTCCGACCTGTTCGGGAAGGACCCCGCGGGCAATCCCCGCAGGCCTGAGACTTTGCAAAACATCATCGGGAAACTCTTATGAAGAAATATCTCAAACTCATCTTCAGCCGCTTCTTTCTGATCGCGCTCACGATCATCTTGGTCTTTGCGTTCAACGTGCTGGTGGTCCTCGCCGGGCTCTATATCGCCGAGGAGGCGCTCGCCGCCTATTTTCCCGCGGGTTCGCCCTATATCCATCTGATCTTCGCCGCGGTGCAGTGGCTGGTCGTCATCGTGACCGTCCTCCACATCGTCAACCGCGATATGATCCCCGAGACGAAGATCCCGTGGATCCTCTGCGTGGTCGTTCTGAACGTGTTCGGCGTCGCGGTCTATATCGTCTTTTCCTACAACCGTCCCTCCAAGCGCCAGCGCAGGATCTATTCCATGCTCAGCGAGCAGTCCCGCAAGTTCGCACGGTGCGCCCTCCCGCGGGAGACGTTGTCCGGAGAACTCGGAAGATGGCTCCCCGCAAGCGACGCTCTCTGCAAGGGGGATCCCAACGCCGTCGTCCATATGGGCACGAAGACGGAATATTTCCCCTCGGGCGAGGCGTTCCTCGAACGGCTGCTCGAAGACCTCCGCGGCGCGAAGGAATATATCTTTCTCGAATACTTCATCATCGCGCGCGGGAAGATGTGGGACAGCATCCTCGGGATCCTCAAACAGAAGGTGAAGGAGGGGGTCGAAGTGCGGATCATCTACGACGACATCGGCTGCATGGGCAAGATCCGCGCGGGCTACTATAAGATGCTCCGAAAAGAGGGGATCCTCTGCCGCAAGTTCAACCACTTCGTCCCTATCATCGCCAACATCCACAACAACCGCGATCACCGCAAGATCGCCGTGGTCGACGGCAAGATCGGCTACACGGGCGGGATCAACCTCGCGGACGAATATATCAACGAGATCCATCCCTTCGGCGTCTGGAAGGACGCTGCGGTGCGGCTCGAGGGCGAGGGGGTCAAGAATTTCGTGCTCATGTTCCTGCGCCTTTATAACCTCGGCACGAAGGATTCGGAGGACTTCGCGCCCTATCTTCCCGAGACGTATGAATTCTTCGAAGGGGAGGGCAGCGTCCAGCCCTACGGAGACGGACCGAGGCCGCTCTACGGACAGGTCGGCGAGGAAGTGTATATCAACATTCTGAACGGGGCGACGAAGTACGTCTGGATCATGACGCCCTATCTGATCATCGACTATCACATGCGCGCGGCGATGCTCTCCGCGGCGGCGAGGGGGGTGGACGTGCGCATCATCACGCCGCACATTCCCGATAAGAAGATCCCCTTCGCGCTCACCCGCTCCAATTACATGGCGCTCATCCGGGGAGGGGTGAAGATCTACGAGTTTACGCCCGGGTTCGTGCATGCCAAAAACGTTCTTGCGGACGACGAGATCGGCGTCGTCGGGACGATCAATTTCGACTATCGTTCGCTCATGCACCACTTTGAAAACGCCGTACTGATGCACGGCACACAGGCGAATCTGCAGCTTAAAAGGGACTTTGAGGAGACGTTTGAGATCTCCGCGCTGCAGACGGAGGAAGACGCGCGCAAGAGCGTCGTCTGGCGGGGGATCTGCGAGGTCGCGAAGGTCTTCGCCCCCATGTTCTGATCAAGGATAAGGAGCCGATCATGATCCATTCACTCAGCGGAGGCGTCATCAACGAGCATGGCAAGCACACCTTTGTCAAGGTGGAGCTCGAAGGGAAGCCCTATTGGTATCTGTCCCTGTTTTCGACGGTCAAGGAGGGGGACAGGGTCAGCGTTCCCTACGGGAGGGCAGACCTTCCCACGGAGGCGGTCGTGCTGAAAGTGGAGGAGGCGGACGAGCAGTGCGCGCCCTATCCGATGAACCGAATCAAAGAGATCTACGAGATTCTCGAATAGCCCCCTTTTCCTCTTTGGGGGCATTCCAAATACGTCATTCCGCTCCTTGCTCTTCTTTAACACGTCATTCTGCCCCGCGTTTCTTTTTACGTCATTCCGAACGAATGTGAGGAATCTCGTCCTTAGATTCCTCCTCGTTTCACTCGTCGGAATGACGTGGGTGGGGCGCTCGTCGGAATGACGTAAGGAGGAACTGCGTTGGAAGGGCAACACCCCTTTTGCTTTCGCTACGCTCAAGCACTTTCCCCTCAAGGGGACAGCAAGAATAACCCTCTTGGCGCCCCTTGGGGAGCTGTCACGAACGAAGTGAGTGACTGAGGGGGTGTCATTCCCCAATACGTCATTCCGAGGCATAGCCGAGGAATCTCAATCACGTCATGTTGCCCCGCCCGCAGTTCTGATTCTCTAAGGGCGGCACGAGCGCCGACGGCGCGAAGTAGCGTAGTCGAAACATGGACCTTATTACAATGAGGTCCACACTTCGACTATGCTACTTCGTCGCATGCGCTCCTCGTGCCGCCCAAGGAACCATGACAGTAGGAAGGCGGGACAGTGTGACGTAAAAGGAAGCGGGACAGGGTGACGTATTAAGAACGTCAGTCCGCCCCATTCCCCAATACGTCATTCCGAGCCGAAACGGCACATACGGAGTGCGCATGATTGTCCGCGAGGAATCTCCGCCTTAGCCACCCCAAGGGGGCTTTTTTTCTTTTTCCGCATATTTTTTTCGGCCGATGCGCACATTGTCCATAGGAGGAAATTATGAAGAAGATTTTGGCAATCGGCGCGTTGACGTTTGCGCTTGCCGCTTCCGCCGCGGTCCCGGCTACGGCGTATGCGGTCACCCGCGCGCAAAGCGCAGCCGATACGGCGCAGACTGCCGTGATGACCGCCGCCGTGCTCCGTCAGGGAAGCCGCGGCAACGAGGTCAAGGAAGTCCAGCGCAGGTTGAAACAATGGGGCTACTATTCGGGCAGCGTCGACGGCGTATTCGGTTCGGCGACGAAGAAGGCGGTCATCTCCTTCCAGAAGAAGAACGGGCTCACCGCGGACGGGGTCGTCGGGAAGGCGACGTACGCCGCACTCGGCATGAATGCTTCCTACAATGTCCTCAACGGGCAGCGTCCGTCAAGCAGCTCGGGGAACTCGGGCTACACTTCATCCGATCTCTATCTGCTTGCGAAGTGCATCTACGCCGAGGGCAGAGGGGAGAGCTACACAGGACAGGTCGCGATCGGTGCGGTCATCATGAATCGCGTCAAGAGCCCGTCCTTTCCCAATACGATCTCGGGCGTGATCTACCAGTCGGGCGCGTTCACCGCGGTGACCGACGGACAGATCAACCTCGAACCCGACCAGACCGCCTACAATGCGGCAAAGGACGCCATCAACGGCTGGGATCCGACGTACGGGTGCCTGTACTACTACAATCCCGCCGTCGCGACCAGCGCATGGATCTTCAACCGCAAGACGGTAACGGTCATCGGCAAGCACGTGTTTGCCATTTAAGGAGGAGATATGGAAGAGAATCAAACGGGTAAAAATGTATCCAGCGGCGCAAAGAAGGTAGAGACGATCGAAAAGGACAAGGCGTCCGCGGCGGCGGCAGCGGGCGGAAGAGCTCCCAAGAAGACGCAGACCAGGTCCGCGGCGAAGCGCACGCCCTCCAAGGCGGAGAAGGCGGAAAAAGCCGCCGCGGGGAAACGGCTGAACGCGGCAAAGGCAAAGTCGGAGAAGAAGGAGAAGAAGCTCCTCCGCAGGGCGGAACTCAAGGAAAAGAAGCTCGAGAAGAAGGCCGCGCTCAAGGAGAAGAAACTCGCCAAGCGGGCGGCGATCGCCGAAAAGAAGGCGGAGCGCAAGCAAAAGCGCCTCGAGAGCAAGGCGGCGCTCAAGGCGCGGAAACTCGAGAGCAAGGCGGAGAAGACCGCCCGCCGTGAGATGCTCAGGAACGAGAGCAAGGCGGAAAAGCAAAAGCGGCTCGAGCGGGAGAAGAGGGAGCGCATCGCCCTGAAGGCACAGCGCAGAGAGATGCTCGAGAAGGCGCGCGAGCAGAAGCTCAAGGCGCGCGAGGCGGCGCATGCCCGCAAGGCGGAGGACCGCCGTCACAAGCGGGAACAGAAGACGGAGCACAGACGCCACGCCCCCGGGTTCGGCGGCTGGCTCGCTGCGGTCATCTCCCTCGGCGTCGCATGCCTCGTCCTCGGGACGATCGTGACGGCGGGCGCATTCCGCATGAACGACATGACCCTCGACACGGCGAACGCCTACCGCTCCACCCTCTATGAACTCGTCTCCGTCTCGGAGGACATGGAGGACAACCTCTCCAAGCTCCGCGTGTCCTCGGGCGCGAACGAGCAGAGAACGCTCGTCACCGATCTGCTCGTAGACAGCGAGCTCATGGAGAGCGCCATCGAGCGCATGCCCATCGACGCCGTGACGAGCACCGACATCTCCGCCTTCGTCAACAAGACGGGAACGTACTGCCGCAGCCTGCTCTCCAAGCTGTCGGAGGGGACTCCCCTCACCGAGCGCGAAAAGGGCACGGTGGAGTACCTCTACGGCGTGAATACGGGGCTCTACGACGAACTCAACGAGATGACCACGCACATGGCGGAGAAGGACTTCATGGCATTCATCGGCGGGAAGGAGGGGACGGTCTCAAAGAAATTCGGACAGATCGGACAGAGCGCCTCCAAGGAGCCGCAGGAGACCGTAGACGCGCCCTTCTCGGGCGAAGGCAACGTTGGCGAGAATCAGCTCGAGAAGCAGGAAGAAGTGTCTCAGAGCCGCGCTGAGGAGCTTGTACGGGAATATTTGGGGGATTATCACATCGCCGCGGTACAATATACGGGCGAGACGGCAGCCCAAGGCGCGTCGTGCTACAACTTCGCCCTGACGGACGAGAACGGCGGAGAGATCTTTGCGCAGATCACAAAGCAGGGAGGGAAGCTCGCGTTTTTCGATCTGTATGAGGACTGCGCGGAGAAGAACTTCGACCTCGACACCTGCGATACCCTCGCCCGCGAATTTTTGGATTCGATCGGGATCGGGGACGTGGAGGCGGTCTGGCTCTCCGACGGCGGCATGGTCGCGGACATCACCTATGTCGGCGTGCAGGACGGCGTGAGGATCTATCCCGACCTCGTCCGTGTGCGCGTCTGCGAGTCGAAGGGACGGGTGATCGGGATCGACGCAATGGGCTATCTGCAGAACCATGAAGCGCGTTCGCTCGGGAGCGGGCTCTCCCGCGAAGAGGCGCAGGAGAAGCTGTCGGAAGGGCTCATTCCGTACGCGGCACACCTTGCGGTCATTCCCGTCGGCGGAGAGGAAGTCCTTGTGCACGAATTTGCCTGCACCTACGGCGAGGAA
>CANPZH010000017.1 GCA_947589335.1 uncultured Clostridia bacterium
GTGGCGGGGCTTCCCGCCTTCCTGCACGAGTGCGGGCATCTGCTGTTCGGCGCGCTCGCGGGAATGAAGCTCGCCCGCTTCGGCTTTCATCCCTATTCGCGGAACTCGGCGGGGGAGACGGCGATGTACCCCAAAAACGGCAGACACATCAAGGGGAAATTTTTTGCGCTCACCCTCGGGGGAGCGGCGCTGAACCTCGCGGTCGGCGCCGCGCTCTTTCTCCTGTGGCTGTTGCTGCCCTCGCACGCAGAGGGATGCGGCGCGCTGTCGGGATTCGTCTTCTATGAGGGATTGCGCGCCCTGATCCCCGCGGAGCTTCCCGCCGGGAAGACGGACGGCGCCGTTCTGCTCGGGCTGCTCCGCGGCTCGCCCGAGGAGGAGGTTGCTCTCCGCGTCCTCACGGCGCAGGGGATCCTCTTCCGCGGGAGCTTTTCCGATCTTCCGGCGGAGCTCCTCTCCGGCGCTCCCGTGATCCGCGGGGACATTCCCGCGTTCTTTGCGCTGCAGCTTCTCCGGATGCAGTCCCTGCTCTTTGCGGGGGATACGGAGGGCGCGCGCAAGGCGCTCATGCGGATGGAAGAGGGATGCGAGGACGGGCTGCCCGGGGAGTTCGAACGCTACCGCGGCGTGTTCGACGGCACGTTCGAAGCAGAAAAAAAAGAGCCCCTCGCGGGCGTGCGGGAGCTCGAGAAGAGGCTGGCTGCGGACGTACAAAGAGACGCCGCCCGCTGAGCGGCGCAAATTTTTTATACGAAAAAAAGGCCGATCTCTCGGCAACTCATCGCAGCTGGGGGTGCAGGGGGAAATTCGGTTGTAAGGCAGGGGAACTCAGTCGGCGAGCCCGAGAAGGAAATCGGACGACACGTTGAAGTAACGCGCCACCTTTGCGATGTTGGAAGCCGTCGGATCGCTCTTGTTATTTTCCCAATAGCAGACGATGCCGAGACTCACGCCGAGGTCTCGCGCCACAGTCGCCTGCGACAGACCTCTCTCTTTCCGCATCTCCATCAATCTTTCCGCAAATGCTTTCATGGCTATATCATATCACATATTTTCATTTTTTGCAACAGTTTTTCGATAAAATTTTCGAAAACTTTCGCAAAAATTTTCATTTTTTGTAAATTACAATCCGGTGCGAGGGAAAAATGATACAAATTTTGTTTGTATGTCACGGAAACATCTGCCGTTCTCCGATGGCTGAAAGTATATTGAGCGAAATGATCGTCCGCCGCGGGCTCACCGGGAAGATCGCGGTCTCGTCGGCGGCGGCAAGGAGGGACGAGCTCGGCAACCCTCCGCACCGCGGTGCGGCCGCCAAATTGCGGGAGAAGGGGATCCCTCTCGTCCCGCACCGCGCGCGGCTTCTGACGGAGGAGGACGGCGAAAAGTACGACCTCCTCATCGGCATGGACGAGGAGAACATCAGAGACATGAAACGGATCGTCGGCGGCAAATACGCGGGAAAAGTGCGGATGCTGCTCGACGGCACTTCCCGACCGCGGGCGATCGCCGATCCGTGGTACACGGGCGATTTCGAGGCGACCTATTCCGACCTCGTCGAGGGCTGCGAGGCGCTCCTCGGCAGGATCTTTTCGTGAGGTGAACAATGCTTGAGACTCCCTTTACCCCCTTCCCGCTTTCCTCCGTCGAGGTGACGGACGCCTACTGCGCGAATGCGCTCGAAAAGACGACGGACTATCTTCTCTCCCTGCAGGAGGGGAGGCTCCTTGCAGGCTTCTATGAAAACGCAGGTATCCGCACTCCCTATGTCCGCTACGGCGGCTGGGAGAGCGGGCTCATGGGCGGACACACCCTCGGGCACTATCTCTCCGCCCTTGCGCAGAGCTGCGTAAACGGCGGGGTGCCGCAGGAGCGGAAGGAGCGGCTCTTCGGCAAGCTGAAGACGGTCGTCGACGGGCTCGCCGAGTGTCAGCGCCACAGCCGCGGAAGAGAGGGCTTTATTTGGGGCGCACCCGTCCTCCCCGCGGGCGCAGAGGCGCAGTTCGACAACGTCGAGCGGCGGAAGACGGACATCAAGCGGCAGGCGTGGGTGCCGTGGTACACGATGCACAAGATCCTTGCGGGCCTTCTCGACGCCTACCGCCTGGCGGGCTATGCGCCCGCGCTCGGGGTCGCTTCCCGCCTCGGGGACTGGGTCTATGGGAGGGTCTCCGCCTACAGCCCCAAGACCGTCCGCACCGTGCTGAGCACGGAATACGGGGGAATGAACGACGCCCTGTACACCCTCTATGCCTGTACGGAGAAGCCCGAGCACGCCCTCGCCGCGCACGTCTTCGACGAAGAGGAGCTCTTCGACAGGATCCTGACGGAGGGCAAAGACGTCCTCAAAGACCTCCATGCGAACACGACGATCCCCAAGGTCCTCGGTGCGATGAACCGCTATCTCACCCTGCACGGGAGGGAGCTTATGGGCAAGACCGTGGACGCGGGCCGCTACAGGAAGGTCGCGGAGAGCTTCTTTGCGATGGTGACGGAGCGGCATACCTACGTCACGGGCGGCAACTCGGAGTGGGAGCACTTCGGCGCGGACTACGTCCTCGACCGCGAGCGCACCAACTGCAACTGCGAGACTTGCAACGTCTACAACATGCTCAAGCTCGCCCGCGCCCTCTTCTGCGCGACGGGGGACAAGCGGTATTCCGACTATTACGACTGCGCATTCACCAATCAGATCCTCTCTTCCCAAAACCCCGAGACGGGCATGACGACCTACTTCCAGCCGATGGCGGGCGGGTTTTTCAAGGTGTATTCGACGCCCGAGGACAGCTTCTGGTGCTGTACGGGGAGCGGCATGGAGAGCATGACCAAGCTCGGCGACAGCGCCTATTTCGCGGGCGGGAAGAATCTCTTCGTGGAGCAATATCTCTCGTCCGTCCTGAAGGCGGAGCGGTTCACCGTCGTGCAGGAGAGCGGTTTCCCTCTCTGCGATACCGCGCGGTTCACGGTCGTGCGGGCGGCGGAGCCCTTCCTCCTCTGCATGCGCATTCCCGGCTGGGCGGCGGGGGAGATCACGGCAAGCAAGAACGGTGCGAAGGTCAACCTCCTCGAGGGGGGCGGGCACGCCGTCCTCGCCGTGCGGGAGGGGGACGAAGTCGCGCTCAGGATCCCCGTCGGGGTCTCGCTCAAGGGGCTCCCGGACGGGAAGGACGCCTTCGCCTTTCTCTACGGCGGCGCCGTGCTCTCCGCCGATCTCGGGACCGAGGACATGGAGGTGACGACGACGGGCGTGGACGTCGCCATCCCCGCAAGGCGGATCCTCAAGACCGAGCGGGTGTATTTCGACGATCTCTACGGCCTCTTCGAGGATCCCTCGGAGTTCCTCGTCCGCGAGGGCGAAAAATTCCTCCTGAAGGGCGGGGACATCCCGCTGGAATTCGGGATCCATTACAGGCGTTACCGGGAGCGGTATGCGATCTATCTGCGCCTGTGCGAGGGCAAGCGCGGAGAGGAGAAGGCGGAGCGGGAGCACTTCGACGCGGTCCTTCCGGGCTATGGGCAGTACGAGGAGGACGGGCTCCATGAGATGGAGGAGAGGAACTCTTCCGCCCGCACGGACGGGGGGAGCTGCCGCTACGCAAGGGCGGGCGGATACTTTTCCTACGACTTCGCCGTCTCGCCGTCCGCGCGGAACGTGCTCGCGCTGGAACTGTGCAGCGCCGACAACGGCAAGCCCCTGAAGATCACGGCGGGCGGGGAGGTCCTCTTCGAGGGGAGGCTGCTCTATACCCTTGGCGAGGAGCGCTACCGCGCGGAATTTCCGCTGGAGAGCGGGCTCATCGCAAAATACGGCAGGGAGAAGACGGTCGGCGGGAAGACGTACACCGTGCTCCATATCCGCTTCGAGGGGACGAAGACCGCCGCGAGCGCGCGGATCTGCGGGTCGATCTGCATCGACGTTGAATAAATTGTGAAATTTTTTCCGAAGCACCTTTACAAAATGCGAAAAATGTTGTAGAATAGAGGCAGAGAGGGAAAAAATATGAGGACGCACGAATCGGAAGAAATGTATCTCGAGACCATCCTGCTGCTCGAACGCAGGAAGTCGGGCGTGCGCTCGATCGACGTCGTGGAGGAGCTCGGCTATGCGAAGTCGAGCGTCTCGCGCGCGATGGGGCTGCTCGCGGGGAAGGGCTATATCTCCATCGACGGGGCGGGGGACATCACCCTCACCGCGGCAGGAAGAGAGAAGGCGAGCGGGATCTATGAACGGCACCGGGTCATCACCAAGGCGCTGATGGCGGTCGGCGCGGACAGGGAGCTCGCGGAGAGCAACGCCTGCCGCATCGAACACGTCATCTCCGACGAGATGTTCGGGATCCTGAAAAAGTATGTCGAAACTTTGAAATGACCGAAAAAGCAGGCGCCCGCCGTGCGATCGCACGGCGGGCGCCGACTCTTTCTCAGCGCGTAAGCGCTGTTAGGAGATCGAAGTAATTTTCAAAGGTCTTCCGGCAGCAGCCGGGACGGTCGATCGTCACGCCGCCCGCCTTGAGGCCCGTGAGGGCGAACGCCATCGCGACGCGGTGATCGCCGAAGGTCTCGATGACGGCGGGGCGAACGGGCGCGGGCTCGATGAAGATGTCTCCCTCTCCCATGCGGCAGGGCACCCCGAGGGCGCGGAGGTTGGTCACGATCGCCTGCATCCGGTCGCACTCCTGCAGGCGGGTGTGGGCGAGGCCCCTAAGATGGGTCGGAGTCGCCGCGAAGGGGGCGAGCGCGGCGGCGGTGAGCGCCTGGTCGGAGAAGTTTTGAAAGTCGGCGTCGAACCCGTCGAAGGCGGCAATGCGGCTCCCGTCCGCCAGCAGCCCTTCCTCCGTCTCGGTGAGGGTCAGCCCCCGCGCTTCGAGAAGGTCCAAAAAGGCGGCGTCTCCCTGCGAGGTCTTCCTGCGGACGCCGCGGACGAGGATGCGCGCGCGGCAGAGCAGGGCGAGCGCGAAGAAATAGCATGCCCCCGAGAGATCGGGTTCGACCGCATAGACTTCGGGCGGCGCCTTCCGCGGGAGCAGGGTGACGGCGTCTCCCTCCCGCACGGCAGGGAGCCCGAACTCCTCCATCATGCCGAGGGTCAGGCGGATATAGCTCCCGTTCCGGCGGGAGCCCGTCAGCGTCACCTTCAGCGGCGGTCTGCCCGCGAGCAGGATCGCGCTCGCAAACTGGGTGCTCTTGTCCGTGTTGACGGAAAGCTCCTCCCGGCCGATGCCGTCCGAGCGCAGGCGGAAGGGGAATTTTCCCTCCTCGCCGAGGTATTCGACGTCTGCGCCCGCCTCCTGCAGAAGGGGGAGGATCTCCATCGGGCGGCGGTTCATCTGCGGAGAGCAGACGAAGGTATAGTCTCCGCCGCGGAAGGCGAGCACGGCGGGGAGAAAGCGGGCGGCTGTGCCCGCGCTCCCGACGTCGAGGGTGCATCTGCGGTTCGGGAACTGCCCCGTACCCATCACCGTCAAGCCGTCTTCCTCCTCTTTGACCGTCACGCCGAGGGCCTTCAGGCAGGAGACGAGCGTGCGGGTATCCTCGCAGAGAGCCCCCGCAAAGAGCCGTACGGGGGCGGGGGAGACCGCGGAGAGCAGAAGGGCGCGGCTCAGCGCGCTCTTCGAGGCGGGAACGGAGACGGAATAGGTCTTTTCCGGGAAGAATTGTTTCGTGACATAGGGCTCCATGCCGACAGTATAGCAAAATCGGGCAAAAAGGTCAACAGATTGTCTTGAAAAAGGCGTGCGAGCGTGGTATAATGGAAAGGAAATGGAGATCGCATACCGCATAGTCCGGTCAAACCGCAAGACGCTCTCGCTCACCGTTGACCGCACGGGGCAGCCCGTCGTGCGCGCGCCCCTTCGGGCGGACGCGGAATTGATCGGGACATTCGTGCAAAAACATATCGGCTGGATCGAACGGCGGCGCAGAGAGATCCTGAGCCGCCCTACTCTCGACCTTCGCGACGGTGCGGAGCTGACCCTGTTCGGCGTCCGCTATGTCCTCTGCGAGGGCAGAACGCGCACCGCGGACGGAAGGATCTTTCTCCCCGCGGAGGGGAGGGAGGCCGCGCTCGTCCGCCTTCTGAAAAAGCTGTCCGCCTCGGAGATGGAGGCGCGCACAGCGGCGCTTGCCGCGCGCTTCGGATTCCGTTACCGCGGGGTGCGGATCTCCTCGGCGAGAGGGCGGTGGGGCTCCTGCAACCGCGACGGGGTGATCGCCTATACCTTCCGCGTGGCGTTTTTGCCCACGGAGCTCACGGAGTACGTCGCCGTGCACGAGCTCGCGCACACCGTCGTCTTCGACCACAGCCCGCGCTTCTGGGCGCAGGTCGCCGCGGCGCTTCCCGACTGGAAAACGCGCAGAGCCGCCCTCAAAAAGAGCGATGTCATGCATTTTTTGTAAGTTTGCATAGTATTATGTCAGACATAATCGAATGGTATGCGTGACGTAACCCGCTCTCCGCGCGGGGGATTTTCCGAAATTCGACAAAATTCGACCGAGATTCGGTTTACAAAAGGCGGAAAATGTTCTATAATGAAACCGTCAGTTCGGTCTTTCAACTTTTTTCACGGCTCTGCATTTCTGTATAGTTTGAAGGTTTTTTCGGAGGTCAGATGAAAATTCAATATTTAGGACACTCGTCTTTTCTGCTCGCATGGAAAGATACCCGGATCGTGACCGATCCCTATGGGGATGTCGGCTTCTCTTTTCCGCATGTCCGCGCGGACGGCGTGACGGTCAGCCACGGCCATTACGACCACTGCAATACGGACGGGGTGGAGGCTCCGCTCCTTTTTGACCGTGCGGGGAGTTACCGCCTCGGCGCTGTCCGCCTGAACGCGATCCCTTCCTTCCACGACGACGCGGGCGGCGCAAGGCGCGGAAAAAACCTCATTTTCAGATTCGAAGGGGAGGGGATCACCGTCTGCCATCTCGGCGACCTCGGCGAGAGGTGCGGGGAAGAGACGGCGGAGAGGATCGGACACACAGACGTCCTCCTCATCCCCGTCGGCGGGAACTACACGATCGGCGCGGAGGAGGCCGCAAAACTTGTCGGGCTGCTCCGTCCCTCTGTCGTCATTCCCATGCACTATCATGTCCCGGGGCTCACGGTGGATATCGCAGGTCCCGAGGCGTTTTTGTCCCGCTTTGAAAATGTCGTGCGTCTGAACGCCTCCTCTTTGGAGGTCACGGCGGACGCGCTTGCGGGTGATACGAAAATCATTTTGATGGAGAGGAAATAAATGGAATCGGAAAGTATGGAGCTTCAATACCGGGAATATCTGAATACCCTTCCCCTGACGAGCCTCAGGGTGCTCGGGCGGATGCAGGGCGTCCCTCCGGCGCTCTCAGGGAAAAAACCCGACCTCGTGAACGGGATCACGGACATTCTCATCGGAAAGGAACAGCCCGTTCCGCGGTCCGGACGGGGTGCGCCTCCCCGCACCGTCTATCTCGATCCCAAGATCCCCGAAAAGCTCGAGGAGATCCGCCGGCAGGGGGAGAAGATGCGCGCGAAGACGACCTTCGAGATCCGTTCGCCCATCGCCGAGCAGATCAAAAACGAGACCTCCGTCGTCTATAAGGGGATCCTCGAGATCATGCAGAGCGGCTACGGTTTCCTGCGCGCCAAGAACTGCCAGCCGACCAACGGGGACGACGTCTTCATCGCCGCCCCGCTCATCCATTCCTATCGGCTCAGAGAGGGGGATTACGTCACCTGCTATGTCAAACCGCGGCTGAAAAACGACTCGGCGGCGATCGGCGAGGTCATCACGGTCAACGGCATGACGGTCGGGAACTACGAACAGAGACCCTTCTTCGACGCCCTCACCGCGACCTATTCGGAGGAGAAGATCGCCTTTTCCGAGAAGGACGATACGCTTTCGCTGCGCATCCTCGATCTCTTCGTGCCGATCGGGAAGGGACAGCGCGGGCTGATCATCGCTCCGCCCAAGGCGGGGAAGACGACCCTCCTCAAGGAGATCGCCCGCTCGGTCTCGCGCAATCATCCCGAGATCTCGCTCATCGTCCTGCTCATCGACGAACGTCCCGAGGAGGTGACCGACTTCCGCACGAGCATCCCGGAGGCGGAGGTGATCTATTCCACCTTCGACGAGGGGGCGGACCATCACATCCGCGCGGCAAAGCTCACCGTGGCGCACGCGAAGCGCATGGCGGAGCAGGGCAAGGACGTCGTGATCCTGCTCGACTCGCTCACCAAGCTCACCCGCGCCTACAACTATCTGGCGGAGAGCTCCGGAAAGACGCTCTCGGGCGGGTTGGACGCGGGCGCGTTCGCCGAGCCCAAGCGCTTTTTCGGCGCGGCGCGCAATACCGAGGAGGCAGGCAGCATCACGATCCTTGCGACGGCGCTTGTCGATACGGGCAGCCGCATGGACGACGTCATCTATGAGGAGTTCAAGGGAACGGGGAATTCGGACATTTTCCTCTCCCGCGAGCTGGCATCTTCCCCGCGATCGACATCCGCCGTTCGGGGACGAGACGGGAGGAGAAGCTCCTCACGCCGCGCGAACTTTCCGCCGTCTACCAGCTCCGCGAGCGCGGGCTCGTGGAGAATGCGGAAGGGCTCTATGAGATGATGAGGAAGACGGCGAGCAACGAGGAGTTCGTCTCCCGCCTCGGGGAGTGGCTCAAGGTCTATAAAACGAAATAAGAGCGACCGCTCAAAAAGAGCGCCCTGCCGCCATGGCGGCTTCCATAGGGATCCGGAATTTAACGGTTTGACGGCTCGTCAAACCGTTTTTCATATGCCCCGAAAGCGGGCAGATTTTTGCTTTTAGAGGAAACGGGATAAGGATTGCGGGCGGTTCCACCCCAATCGCCCCACAATAAGCGTGAAACCCGCTGAAAGAGAGAAGAAAAAAGTTTTTCATTGGTGGTTCAAAATCATTGACTTTCATTCAACGAATGTGGTAAAATAATAACATCGAATATTTTGGAGGTAATATACAATGATCGAACAGGTTCTTTCGCGGCACAACGTAGCGCTCCGTGTGAAAATCACGGTGAAAACGCTGATTTCGGTTGGAATCATCGCGCTTGCGGTGATCTTACCGCAGCTTATCCATCTCGCCCTCGGCGCGCCCGGCGGCGTGCAGTGGCTTCCCATGTATCTCCCCGTTCTTCTCGGCGGGTGCCTTCTCGGCTGGAAGTGGGGCTTGGGCGTGGGGATCCTCTCTCCCGTCATCAGCTTTGCGATCACTTCTCTTGCCGGCAACCCCATGCCTGCCGCGGCTCGTCTGCCTTATATGATCGTCGAACTTGCGGTCTTTGCGGCGGTTTCGGGGCTGTTTTCGCAAAGGATCGTAAAAAACGGTTGGATGGCATTCCCCGCGGTACTCCTTGCCGAGGTTTCGGGCAGGCTCGTGTTCCTCATGATCGCCGCCATCTTCCAAGGCGTTTCTCCTCTCTCGGCGGTTACGGTTTGGTCGCAGATCCAGACGGGACTTTTGGGCATGGTTTTACAAGCCGTACTCGTGCCCTTTATTGTGATGGGACTGCGCCTGCTTCTCATCAAAGATAAGGAATGATCGGATATGTCCGAGAAAATGACGAACCGGAAACTTGCCGCACTGGAGACGAGGAAGAAACTGCTCAATACGGCAAAGGCCATCATCCGCGAAAAGGGACTTGTAGGCACCTCGGTCGAGGAGATCACAAGGGCTTGCGGCGTTGCAAACGGGACATTTTATACCTATTTCAAGCGCAAGGAAGATGTCGTATTTGCGATCAGCCACGATATGTTCCGTGAGATTTACGAGGAGGCGCAAAGCTACGACGGACCGTTTATGGATCGGCTGGCGTTCTATATGGTAACGTTTTCGGGACATATCGAACGGGACGGCTTGAAACTATGCCAGGAATGGGTGCGCAATACCGTCGATCCCGATCTCGTGGGCAGCCTCTACGACAAGGAAAAACTCCGCATGGACAACGACTCCGTGAAGGGAATGATACAGACGGGCGTCGAACGGGGGGAACTCAAAGAAGATACGCCCGTCGGCGCGCTCGCCGATACCTTGACGGACGTTCTCTATGGCGAAATGCTCTGCTGGGATATGTCGGGCGGAGCGTACAGTTTCGAGGAGCGCACCAAAACGTTTTGCACGATGTTTCTGCCCGCAATGATGAAGCCGTACTTAAGCGGAAATGCAAAATAAAAAAGGAGAAAACAGAGATGAGTGAAATCAAGGTTCGACTCTCTTCACCTTAAATTGGGATTCGGATTCATGCGCCTGCCGCCTCGCGCGAGGGCGTACTCGCCGTTCTCTCGGGCATCATCCGGGCATATAACAGTATGTTCATTCAGCCCGATCCCTATTTCTGCGCGGAACTCAATTACTATGCGGTCACGGAGCAAAAGCGGGCGCAAGCATTGGCGCGGTCAAAAAGTATCCGGAAGCGCTATAAAAAATCATCCGAAAACGGCGGGGAAAGTTCCTCGCCGTTTTTGTGTCACCCAAAGGTGTATTCCGATAAAAAATTTTGTTTTTCTTGATTCCCTATGAACACCCGCATGGCAGGGTGCTCTTTGATGTTTTCTTGGGTTACTCTTCGCCGATGGGACGGATCTGCAGATAGTACACGACGCCGAACACGACGATCGAGAAGAAGTACAGGATCGGGAAGATGATGTAGGTCGAGAGCTGTCCGCCGTCCGTAAAGTCGATCTGTTTGGCGACGGCGACGATCACGACGAGGATGATGCTCAGGGCAAAGGCGACGATGACGTTGACCATGAGATTGCCCGTCTGCCTCAGGGCGCGTTCTCCGTAGTGGTTGAGGAAGAGAAGTCCCGTCACGAGGAGAAGGGCGAGCCCGGTGCCCCAGATCAGATAGGGATAGAAGAGGGGAAGGGACAGCCGTTTCTGGAAGCCGAGCGCGATGCTGCCCTCGGCGAGGCAGAGCAGGAAGACGACGAGCGCGCTTCTGAAGAGCGCCTTTCCCTTGTGGACGAGGCTCTCGGACTTCACCTTGAGCTCCTTCCGTCCTCCGCCCGAGGTGGAAATGCGGATGCCGTCCTGGACGGCGCGGGTCTCGAGATCGTAGAAGTCGATCCCGTCGAGCGCGCGGGCGGGCGACGAGGGCCTTGCAGGCTCCGCGGCTTTGCGGGGAGCGGGAACGGGCGCAGGCGCGGGAGCGGGCGCGGGTTCTCTGCGGGCGGGTGCGGGAGGCGGGACGGGAACGGGCTCCTGCGGGGGCTCGGGCGTCACGGGCGCCTCCTCATGCACGGCGTTGGAGTAGAGCTTTTGGATGATCGAGCGGTATTCGCGCTCGTTTTCGGGCTTCGAGACGTAGACGAAGGACTCGGGAGCCGCCGGCTGTTCTCCGCCGTAGTAGTAGCTGTAGTCCTGCACGGGCTCCTCGTTCTCCGCGCCGTTGACGAGGTTGAGATAGTTCTGATGGATCATCTGCTGCTCGCGCTGGCGGTAGAATTTTTCGTCCTCCTCGCGGATCCTTGCCTCCTGTTCGGCGAGGGCGCGGTCCTGTTGGGCTTTGAATTCCTCCTTCTGTTCGCGGAGCATCTGTTCGTACTTCGCGCGCTCTTCGACGAAGGGCTCCATCTCCGCGATGCGGGCGTTCTGGGAGCTCTTGTCGAGGAGGAGGGCCTGAGCGCGGGCGAGTTCGATCTCGTCTTTATGCGCTTCCTCTTCGGCGGCGATGCGCGCTTTCTCCGCCTCCTGTTCGGCGCGGAATTTCGCCTGTTCGGCCTCGGCGCGTGCGCGCTCTTCCTCGGCGAGCCGCCGCTGCACTTCCGCCTGCTCGGCGCGGAGCTTCGCCTGTTCCTCTTCGTAGCGGGCGCGTTCCTCTTCGTATTGTTTGAGTTCCTCCGCCTGGCGGTTGAGCTCCTCCGCCTGAAGACGGCGCTGCTCTTCCGCCTCTTTTGCGGCTTCGGCACGCGCCTGTTCCTCCTCGGCGGCGAGCTGTTCGCGGCGGTCTGCCTCCGCCTGCAGGGCGAATTCGCGCTCCAAAAGTTCCTGTTCTCTCCGGGTGCTCGCCTCTTCGCGGGCGCGGAGGACCTCCTCGCGCATGCGGAGTGATTCCTCATAGCGCGCCTTCTCGCCGTCGTCTTCGGGCGCGGGTTCCTCATAGTCCCCGTAGTCGAACTCTTCCTCGCCCTGCTCGCGCGCGGGCACGCGGGAGGTGGACTGGCGGAGGACCCGCATATCCACAGCGGCGGGGGCGGGGCTCTCGAAGTTGAAATCCTTGTCCGAGATCAAACTGTCGATGACGGTGCGGGAGTACTCCCACTCCGTCTGGTTGCGTTCGGCGATCTCCTTGCCGGCGTCGGTGAGGGAGAAATATTTCCTCCTGCCGCCGCTGACGGAGCCGCCCCAATAGGACGTGATGTAGCCGTCCTTCTCGAGGCGCTTGAGGGCGCTGTAGAGGGAGGGCTGTTTTAAGGTATATTGATTGTGGCTCTTCCGCTCGATCTCCGCGATGATCTCGTAGCCGTACTTGTCCCCGTCGTAGAGGGAGCGGAGGATGATTGTGTTGATGTGCCCGCGGATGAGATCGGAACTGATGGCGCGCTCCGTCTCGGAGCCGTCTCCCGCGGAGGACTCTTCGGCCTCCTCCGTCTCTTCGGGTTCTTCGGATTCATCGGGTTCATCGGGTTCTTCGGGCGGCGTATCGTCCGAAGGCTCCTCGCCGTACAGACCGTCTATGGCGTCCGCGGAACCGTCCTCACCGTAGGGGGAAGGGGCGCTTTCGGGCCCGTCTTCTGGCTCGGTCCCGTCGAATTCCGCGGCGTCTACCGTCTCATCGTCGTCCGGTTCTTCGGGCTCGAGACGGAAATAATCGTCGTTCATGAACTGCCTCCTTAGTATTTCTGACATAATTATACAGGATCCGACGCCGTTTGTCAAGGGAACAGAGTATTATGCGTGACAAAATATTAAAAAATTTTCCATATTTAGTGTATTTTGTCAGACATTTTTCATAGATATGGGAAAATGGGGATCATTCGGACGGCGTTTCTCATCGTGGGCACGAGCATCGGCGCGGGCTTCCTCTCGGGGGCGGAGCTCGTGCGGTTCTTCCCGTGCGAACACTTTCTGCCCTCCGTGCTCCTCTCCTCCGCGGCCTTCGGCCTCATCTCCGCGCTCTTCCTCGTCCTCGGGAGGAGGCACGGCGGATACGGCGGCATGCTCCTTGCGCTGTTCGGGCGGAGAGCGGGGGCGGTGAAGACCGCGGTCTCTCTGCTCGCCTTCATTCCCTGTGCGGGGATGCTCGCGGGGCTCGACGCCCTCTGCCCGCGCCTTTCGCCTCTCCCGTCTCTTTTGGGGCTCGGGCTTGTCCTTGCCGTCCTGCGGCGGGGGATGGGCGGGATCTCGGCGCTCAACGGGGCGCTCGTGCCGCTGTTGCTCGCCTTCGTGTTTGCGTCGGCGGGAGGGGGGATCGTGCTCTCCTATCCCGGGCTCGGGAGGAGGATCTTCCCCGGGATCGTGTATGCGGGGATGAACGCCTTTCTCGCGCTCCCCGTGCTCGCGGACGCGGGTGCGGAGGCAAAGCGGCCTGTCCTCTCCGCCCTGCTCGCGGCGGCTGCCGTCGCCGCGGCGGCGGTCTGCGTGCTCGGGCGGATCTACCGCGAGGGAGCGGGCGCGCTCACGGCGGAGCTTCCCTTCCTCTATGCGATGAGGGGGAACTCCCTCTTTTTCCTCGCCGCGGCGCTTGCGATCCTCACCTCGCTCGCCTCTGCGCTCTATCCGCTCTTGGAGATCTTAGGAGGTCTGCGCCATCCGGACGCCGCAAGGGGCGGGGCGCTCCTTGCGGCGTTCGGGCTCTCGAGGCTGGGGCTTAAGGGGATCGTGCGCTTCTTCTATCCCGTGACGGGCGCGCTCGGGCTCCTCTTTTCAGCTCTCTGCGTTCTTTACGAGAAGTTTTTCGAGAAGGGCGATCAGAAAGTACATGACCGCCGCAAGAAGGGCGAGGATGCAGGTCGCGCTCAGCACGAGGTCCAGCTTGAACACCTGTCCGCCGTACACGATCAGGTATCCGAGCCCCGCGCGGGAGACGATGTACTCTCCCATGATCGAGCCGATCCAGCTCATGCCCACCGCCACCTTCAGCATGGAGATAAAGGAGGCGAGCGACGACGGAATGACGAGCTTTTTTAAGATCTGGAACTTGGACGCGCCCATCGAGCGGAGCAGGAGGACCTTGCCGGGATCGGCCGCGAGGAACGCCGTGAGCATGTGCATGATCACGACGATGAGCCCGACGATGACGGTCATGAAGACGATCGCCTCCGAACCCGTGCCGAACCAGATGATGATGAGCGGCCCGAGCGCGATCTTGGGCAGGGCGTTGAGGACGACGATATAGGGCTCGAGCACCCTGTGCAGGAGGTCGCTCCACCAGAGAGCGAGGGCGACGGTACAGCCGAGCACGGTCGCAGCCGCGAACCCGACGGCGGTCTCCCAGAGGGTCGTGCCGATGTGATAGAAGAGGGTCCCTTCCTCATAGAGGGAGGCGATCGTCTGCGCGATCCGCGAGGGCGAGCTCGTCAGGAAGGGATCTGCCCAGCCGAGACGGGTCGAGAGCTCCCAGAGGATGAGAAGCCCCAAAAGGAGCCCGATGCGCAGCGTCCAGACGAGGGCAAGACGCAGCCTGCGTTTTTTCAGGAAGGCGCGGTGTTCCGCGGAGAAGGTTTCTGTGTGTTTCATGCGTTCAACTCCTTCCAAAGCAGTTCGAACCAGCCGGAGAACTGCCCGTTTTCTCTTCTGCGGAGGGGATCGGTCACGGCGCCGAAGTCGAGCGTGTGGACGTGTGCGACCCGCGCGGGACGGCCGGTGAGGACGATGACGCGGTCGGCGAGGGAAATCGCCTCGGAGATGTCGTGGGTGATGAGGAGGGCGGTCTTGCCCTCGGAACGGATGATCTCCGAGACGTCCTGCGTGACGTTGAGCCGCGTCTGATAGTCGAGGGCGGAGAAGGGCTCGTCGAGGAGGAGCACGTCCGGTTCGGCGGCGAGCGTGCGGATGAGCGCCGCCCGCTGGCGCATCCCGCCCGAGAGCTGGGCGGGATAGCTTTGGAGGAAGTCCCCGAGCCCGTATTTTTCCGCGAGCGCCCTTGCCCGCCGTTTGGCGTCGGGGGTGAGCTTCTTCTTCACCTCGAGGGGGAGAAAGAGGTTCTTTTCGATGGTCCTCCACGGGAAGAGCTCGTCGCGCTGGAGCATGTAGCCCACGCTGCCGCGGCGGACGACCGTCCCCTCCGAGGGGGTCAGCAGTCCCGCCGCGAGGGAGAGGAGGGTGCTCTTTCCGCAGCCCGAGGGACCGATGATGGCGACGAACTCTCCCTCCTCCACGGAGAAGGTGAGCCCCTCGGTCGCCACCGTCTCCCCGCGCACGGTGTGATAGATGAGTTTGACGTCTTCAAACGATAAGATCGTGTCTTTCATGGCTTTTGTATCCGCCCCCGCGGGCGCGGGGGATCATTTCAGGGAGTCATAGACCTCCTTCGCGAGACGGTTATCCACGAGCTTGGAGAACTCGCCGCGGGTCTTGAGCTCGCCCGCCGAGGCGATGATGTCCTGCAGCCGCTCGAAACTTGCCTCGGTCATCTGCATATCCGTCTGCCACGAGTCGATCTTGAGATAGCTTCTGATGCTCGTCGAGACGGAGGTGTAGGAAGTCGTGGGGAATGCGTCACAGAGGTATGCCGCGGTCTCGTCGGGATCGGTGTCCGCAGCGTAGCCGATCGCCCGCATGATCGCCCGCAGAAATCCCTTTGCCTGCGTCTCATGCCCGTCGAGCCAGGAGCGCTTGGCGATGAAGGAGGTGTAGGGGACCTCGCCCGAGGCCTCGCCCACGGCTGCGACGATGTGCGCCTTTCCCGCCGCTTCGCATTCGGAAGCCGTCGGCTCGAACGCCGTGCAGTAGTCCGCGGTGCCCTCGAGGAAGGCCGCCGTCATGTTGTTGAAGGAGACGCCGAAGTTGAAGTTGATATCTTCGTCCGTGAAGCCGTTTTCGCGGAGGATGTATTCGAAGGTCATCGCGGGCACGCCGCCCCGTCTCCCCGCGAGGATCTCCTTGCCC
>CANPZH010000018.1 GCA_947589335.1 uncultured Clostridia bacterium
GGGACAGCGAGAGGCATTCTCTTCCACGTCATTCCGACAAGGGTTTCCCTCCCCACGTCATTCCGACGAGCGAAGGGAGGAGGAATCTGAGGTAGAGATTCCTCAACTTCGCTCGGAATGACGTATAGAGATCCCTCGCGTGGGTTACGAGCCGGCCTTGGTCACGCTGCCGACGAGGATCCCGATACGGGGAGTTACATTCGTAACGCTCGGGAAACCGCTGCTTCCGACTGTCACGGTAGCCGCGGCGCGCATCGTCATGAAGAGATAGGGACTCGTCACCTTCTCCCATGCGGCACGTACGCCCGCCGCCGTGAACGCCCAATCGCCCGCATTTGTGCCCGTCGACGAAGCGATCACATCACCGAAACCGTAACCCGCCATCGCCTGCATCGCCGCCCCGCCATAGATCGCGACCAATCCTTCACTGACAAAATAGGGCGCCTGCGAAGCGTATAAGCTCGGCTCTGCCATAGAAGCCATGAAATAACTGCCCCAACCCGGCATTTTGGGGTGCATCTTGAACGTCTCATCGCCGATGATCGCCTGTCCGGACGTCGTAAGGCTATCGGTATAATTCGCTTTCGGCGTAGCCAGCGAAGCGGGTTCGGGAATGATGACCGCGACCACGTTGACGAAGTCGATCCCGTCCTGTTTGACGATCGCCTCGCGCCCGAGATACCCTCTCGCCGCGTCTGCAAGCCCGTTGCCTGCGCCGCCCTTGATCTGCCCGAACATCGCGCTGACGCCGTTCAGCGCATACCAGGACTCATTGCCCGCCGCCAAAGATTCGAGTGCAGATCCCTCGTCTACCACGAGGTTGGGCCCTTCCGCGTCTTTATCCAAGGGGTATTTGTCGCTGTTGAACTCACTCCTGTCGCCGTCGCAGAGAATGAAGATCGGCCCGCCCGCATCCTTCATGATGCTGTTCGTGACGTTGACCTGCGCGCGCCACAGATAGAACATGTTGGAGTAGATATCGAAGAGCTTGCAGTCGGAGACGTCGGCGTTTGCGGTCGTCTCGACGGCGGAGTCCGTGTCGCCCATGAGCACGACGAAAAGACGGGTGACGATGCAGTTTTCAAGGGTCACCTTGTTGGTGCAGGAGTTGAACGCCATGAGATGCGCGGGCTCGCCGTCCGTCGCGGGTTTCCGGGGGGATTGCCCGAGGATACGCAGATCGGAGACGGTCGGAAGGCCTTCATTCACGATCTCGACGTTCTTGACCGACGTCTTGCTGTATTTGAAGAGGGACCAGTGGGAGAGCGGGAAGGCGGAGCCGTTCTCGTCCTTGCCGTCATAGACGGTGTAGAGGCTGTGCCTGATCCCCGTCGTGTGATAGGTGATGGTGTGGAAGTTTCCGATGACGCTCGTGCCCGTCGAGGTATACACGCCCTTCTGCATGTTGACGGTCGAATCCTCGTCCTCCTTGAGATCGCCCGAGGTCTCGTCGTCGAACTGATAGTATTGATCCTTGTTGATGCCGTCTTTCAGAGAGCCCTCGAGATGGTTCTTCACCGCGTCGGGGATCTGCGCATTGTTCTTGAGGAAAGTATCGACCGTAGTATATCCCTCGTCCGTCGCCTGCCAGAAAAAGTTGTCGGGCAGTTCGTCGGGGTCGATCGTGATGTTGCCGTGGAGCACGACGCTCTTGACGGGGGCAAACTTCTCGTCGCCCGTCTTGATGATGTTGTAATCGACGAGGGGCTTGCTGTCCCAGCGGAGGGTACCCGCCGCCTCCTTGACGTCATGCCAATGCTTGACGTTGACGTTGTCGAAGACGGAAAGACCGATCTGGTTATAGACGTTGTAGCCGTCCACGACCTCGAGGACCGCCTCGATCGAACCGTTGCCCTCGACCGTGTAGTTCGCGGCGTCGGGCGTGATCGTGAGTTTGAACACTTTGCCGACCGCCTGCTCCGTGAAGTAGTACAGATTGGGGAGCAGCGGGTTGGTCGTCACATACTGTCCGGCCTCCGCCTCCGCTACGGGCGTGAAGTTCTCCCCTTCCGCATCCTTGATCGCGAGGGTGAACGTCGTGATCACGGTGACGGAGATCTCCTGCATGGAGGGGAGCATCAGAACGCGCCCGTCGGGCTGGAACTCGAAGGCGTTGTCGTCGCCGACCTTGTAGGTCTTGCCGCCCTTCATGAAGGAGTCGCGGTCCTCGCTCTTCGTCCCCGCCTCGTCGTCTTCGATCGCCGTCGCCTCCGTGTAGAATGCGGGGAGCGCGAAGCGATGGAGCGTCACCTTCTCCGCGAGGACGGTGATCGTGACGGGTGCGGATGACTTGCCCTCATAGGTGAAGACGAGTTCCTGTTCGCCGGGGATCGTCGCGTCGATGTCGTTGTGGGAGACGCCCTCGGACGTCCCGTTGAGTTCGCTGTCGGAAGAGCCGTCGGAGAAATGCCGCACGATCGTGAACTTGGAATAGTCCACCGTGCCGCCGAACGCCACGGAGCGGTCTGCCGCCGCCGAACGCACCTCGATGCTGATGAGGACGACGGACGCGGGCGCCTCGGAGACGACGATGTCGACGGAGACGCTCTTCGAGACGTCTCCCTCTTGATAGGTGAAGGTGAGCTTCTGCGTGCCCGCCTGCGCCGTGGAAACGGTGTTGTGGGTGACCCCTTCGGAGTCGCCCGAGAGCGCGAGATCGTCTCCGACGGAGTAGATCGCGGTGAGTTTGAACTGTGAATAGTCGATCGTATCGCCGACGGTGTACGCCGTCTTGCCGCCCGAGAACTGCAGACCCTTGAGAACGGCATTCTCCTTCTCGCGCACGGTGATGGCGACGGAGGCGCTCTTCTCCTTGTAGGTGACGGTGAGCGTCTGCGTGCCGGGTTTCGTGAGATCGAGCTCGTTGTGGGTCACGCCCTCCGAAGCCGCGGTGAGTTTTTCATCGCCCTGTTCATAGACGGCGCGGATCTGCACGGCGGAATAGTCGAACGTGTCGCCGACGTCGTAGTTCGTCTTGAGCCCGCTCGTCACGATGTAGATATCGCGCAGAGCGCCGAGCTCCTTGCTGCCGCTCCCCCCGCACGACGTGAGCACGAAGGCGAAGAAGAGTAGGACTGCCGTGAGCAGCGCAGCCCCGTTGAGTTTGCTTTTTTGCATGATGTTACCTCCCGATTTCAGCAAAAAAATTTTATTTGTCTGCCGCCGCGCCCTTCGCGGCGGAGGACTTTCACATTGAAGAATAGTAGTCGTCCGGATCGATCAGATACAGCGTAACGGTGATCTCCGCCCCGCCGCCGTCCTTTGCGCGATACCTGAGGCGGGCGCTCCCCTGCCGTTTGGCGAGGAGGTTGAGCCCGTCCGTTCCGACCACTTCGCGGTCTGCGGGATCGGGCACGGTGAGTTCGACGGCGCCGTCCGTCGCGTCGGCGGGGTCGATCTCATAGTCGATGCGCACGACGAGATCTTCGAAATAGGGCAGCACGAGGATATAGCTGTCTTTCTCGCTCCCCGCGGTGAGCTTCACCCCCGAGATGTTGGCGGACGTCGTGACCGCGGTGGGCGTGATGGTGTGGATATAGACGCGGGTATTGTAGGAGATCATCTTCATGCCGAAGATCCCGACGAGGACGACGGAGAGCACGAAGGTGATGATGACGATGATGACCGAACTCTTCTTCATCTCATACCTCCCCGAAGTACAGGCGCACCCGCTCAAAGAAGAGGAAGGCGCGCACGGCGAGAAATGCCGCCGAGATGAGGAAGAGCTTCAAAAACGCTCCCGCCGAGCCGCTGATGAGGTAGTATCCCGCCGCAAAGAGCACGGAGAGCACGACGGCGATCGCCGTCGCCTTCGTCTCGTTCCCGCTCCCCTCCTTCTCCTCGGGGTGCATGACGTCGATCTCCGCGCACCAGAACGCGTGGGCGAGGTCCGTGCACACCGCCATGCCCGCAAACGCCGCGGCCTGTCCCGCCGTCGCCGAAGAGACGGCGCCGTAGACGATCGCCGCCGTCACCGCCGCGAGGGCGGAGAGGACGCAGGGCAGCATGAGCCGTGCCGAAAGCTGAAGGCGGAAATCGACGGGGCGGGTCTTGAGCAGATCGCGCGCCTTCCCGTCCCTGCTGTACACATGGGCGAGGAAGGCGTTGGACGTGAGCACGGTGACGAGAAGCACGAGAATGTTGAACGCCGCCGTCATCGACTGCCCCGCAAGGCTGGTGTTCATGGCGGCATATACGCGGTTGAGAGCAAAGAGCAGGAGGGCGGGCACAAAGAAGGCGATCACGCTCCGCCATGCCGCCTTGCCGCTCCTCATCTTGCGGAGAGCGTCCTCGGCAAACGGCCCCGCCGTGCGGGAATGCACGCGGTTCTTGCGGACACGGCGGCGGGAAGACGTCGGCTCCCCCGCCTCCGCCGTCATGCGGAGGAAGAGCTTGCGCGACGTCAAAAAGGAGATCCCGACGAGCGCCGCCGCGGCGCCGAGCACACAGAAAAAGGTCGCCGCGGAGACCGGCGAAACTGGCGCATAGGCGATCGCAAGGCTGCTCCCCACCATCATCCGCGTCATCATGTACCACGGATAGAAGATCCCGCAGAAGGAGGAGAGGAAGGCGCGCACCGAGCGGGTGATGCTCCCCCACTGTCCCAGCAGGTTGATGTTCTCGGGGATGAGCCCGATGAGCAGGAACGCGACCGCAACGAGCGCCGCCGCAAGCACCGCGATGACGGCGTACTTGAGGGCGGGCACGCGGGAGAGCGCGCGGGGGATGTAATAGGCGGGAATGGAGAGCACCGCCCCCGCCGAGACGGGCAATAGCGTCACAAAGGGGAAGCAGAAGAGCATCCACGGATAGTAGAACCACACCGCGCCGCACTCGATCCCGTAGGCGAGCAGAAGCGGCACCGTGAGGATCAGCCCGCGCTTGAGCTCCCGGATGTAGTAAACCGCGAGCTTGGAGAGAAAGACGAGCCCGTGCGGAACGGGCAGAACGAGCAGGATCACGTTGTCCGTGCCGCGGTAGAGGGCATGGCTCAGCCCGGTCATGCAGGAGACCGTCGCCATGATCTGGATGACGGTGAAGAGGACTGCGATCACGGTCTCGGGCACTCCCTCCCCGAGGGAGAACAGCGAGAGCAGGGAAGAGATCTCGAAGACGGCGAAAAATGCCGCCGTCACCGCCGCGAAGAACACGATCCCGAGCCCCGCTTTCAGCAGGACGGCGCGCTTGTTCCGGAAGAACGAGCGGTCGATCAGGCTCTTCATCTGGATCCCGATGAGGACTCTCAAACTCCTTAGCGTCCTCATGCCTGTTCCGCCTTTTTCTTTTCGAAGGGAACGGGGAGCACTTCCCCCTTCCCGATCACATCGAGATAGAACGCCTCGAGCGTAGATTCCTTCTCCACCTCTTCGACGCTGCGGACGCATTGGATCTGCCCCTTGCGGATGATGGCGATGCGGTCGCAGATGCGCTCCACGACCTCGATGAGATGGCTGGAGAAGAACACGACGTTCCCCGCCGCCGCATGCTTGCGCATGCACTCCTTCACCTGATAGATGCTGTTCGGATCGAGCCCCGTCAGAGGTTCGTCGAGGATCCACACCTTGGGATCGTGCACGAGGGCCGCCATGATGGCGACTTTTTGCTTCATGCCGTGCGAATAGGTGGAGATGGGGTCGTCGAAGGCCTTTTTCATCTCGAAGATCTCGAGATAGCCGTCGAGACGCTCGTCCCTCTCCGCCTGCGGGATCTCATACAGATCGGCGATATAGTTGACGTATTCCCGCCCCGTCAGCCGCTCGTACAGGGCGTAATGGTCGGGGACAAAGCCGATCTGCCGCTTTGCCTGCACGCTCTGTCTTTTGACGTCGTAGCCGCAGACGGAGATCGTCCCCTCGTCGACGGGCTGGATCCCGACGATGCTCTTGATGATCGTGGACTTCCCCGCGCCGTTGGGCCCGAGGAACCCGAAGATCTCGCCGCCGTGCACTTCGAGCCCGACGCGGTATGCGGCATACACTTCGCTCTTTCCGTACCGTTTGGAAAAATTTTCGACGCACAACAGCGCCTTGTCTTCATACATGGGGATCCCGCCCTCCTTGGTGTATTCGCGCGCTAACGCGTCCATTTTGATCCGCCGCCTGCGCACGGCGAGGTCTTTCCAGCCGTCCACGCTCCGGTAGGCAAGTTCGTACACAAACCACATCGCGAGCGCGAGCAGACAATAGACCAGAAAATAGAGCGCCTGATAGAGGGGATAGAACGTGAAGGTGAGCTCCCCTATCCCGAAGCTGACCACGATGTCGCGCAGGCGTTCCGCCCATGTGCCGAGCTTGGCGGCGACAAAGTCGGAATTGATAAAGAAGAAATCCGTGCTCGTGTAGTTGGAGAACCAGCTGTTCAGAACCAGCACGAGGAGATAGTAGCAGCCGAATCCCGCGAGGGAATAGAGGAACTGGCGGAGGCGCGGACGCTCGAACACCCCGAATCCCACGCACAGAAGGGGCATGAAGAAGGCCTGGTAGTGGGAACGGAAGAAGCGGAAGGTATCCGCAACGAGCAGCGAGCCCCCGAGCCCCTCCAGGCCGTAACTGGGCATCAGAAGGGCGATGAATGCCCCGAATACGTTGATGAAGTAGGTGAAATAGAAGAGCCGCTTCGTCTTGAAGGCAAGACAGACCGGCAAAACGTACATCGCGGTATTGCACAGATGCAGGGGCAGGTTCCCGAGATGGGAGACCCCCCATATCATGGGAAATTTCTGGATGGACAGGAAGTGCCACAGTCCCGCAAGGGAATAATACAGGAGCACGAGCCGCTTCGTCTCCGCGTCTTTGCGCCCCGCAATGAGCGTGAGCGCAACGGGGATCACCGCGATGGGATAGATATAGATGCGGTGCCACAGGTTGAGGTCGATGACCTTCATGGCGTAATCGCCGGGACGAAAGAGCAGCTGGAAGGTGTAGTTGGGGAAGGTGCAGAGGAGGATCCCCGCGAGCGCGAGCGCGAGCTGAGGGAGCTGTTTCTTATATGCGCCGAACCCTCTCACGGAGACGGCGAAGCGGAAGACGGAGATCCCGAATCCCACGCCGGCGCTCGCCGCGATCAGGGCGGAACGCACCGTGACGGCCTCAGGAAGGGCGCTTCCCGTGTACAGGGCGACATAGTCGTTCAGGAAGACGATATCGAGCAGGAACGCCGCGAGCGGGAGCACGGTGAGGACCTGCATCCCCGGGCACTTCTCGCGGAAAAAGGGATACACTGCGAGCAGCAGCCCTCCCGCGACCGTGATCCACGCAAGGATCCATGCGCCGATCCTCCCGACCGTCTGCACGCCCGGGATCGCATCGGGGGCGTAGACGGAAGAGATGGCGTCGACGTCATAGACATAGCTCACCAAAAACAGCGCCGCAAAAAGGAGCGAGAGAACGCGCTCCGCGATCCGGAACTGCTTGTCCCCGCCCATCCGCGCGAGGAACAGCCCCAACGCGGCGCAGAGAGCGGGCAATAAAGTTGTGAGGTAATGGATCACCATCTGCCAATGTATCCCAAAATCGTCGAGCGCAAGTCTCGTTTTTGTGCGGCCGCGGGTGCGGGAGCGGAGAACACGGCGGCCCCCGGAGGCTCCCTGCGCTTCCGCCGCGGAGAGTCCCCTCCCGCGCACACACATATTGCCATTATATAACAATTGTTATTATATAACAAGCCCCCGACCCCGTCAACTGTTTTGTCCGATTTGCCCTGTATTTTATCTTTCTTGTAATTTTTTTGACTTTCCCGAAAAATTTTTTAAGAAATCCCTCGATTTTTCGGATTTTTTCTCCCTGCGCCCGCGCGGCGGGGCCGGAACACGGGCCCGATCGCTACGATCCCCTCCTGTTTCGGCGCGCCGCGGCCCAAGGCCGCGGCGCGCCTTCTCGGACGAAGGACATGCGATATAGCGGCGTAAGTATGTCCATTTTGCACCATTCCGATAACCTTCCCCGCAGGATTCCTCCTTTTGCCCCTTCCTACGTCTTTTCGACAAGCGTCCCCTCACACGTCATTCCGACGACCGAAGGGAGGAGGAATCTGAGGTAGAGATTCCTCGCGGACAATCCACTCGCACTCTGTATGTGCCTTTTCGGCTCGAAATGACGTAATAAAAAACGCGGGGCAGAATGACGTTCTTAATACGTCATGTTGAGCGTAGTCGAAACATGGACCGCATTACAATAAGGTGCGATTCTTCGACACGCGCATTCTGCGCGGCTCAGAATGACGTATTTGGGAATAACACCCCTTTCCCCTTCGCTCCGCTACTTCGCGCCGTTGGCGCTCGTGCCACGCTTGGAGAATCAGAACTTCGCGCGGGGCAACATGACGTACTGAGATTTCTCACATACGTTCGAAATGACGTATTAAAAACGCGGGGCGGAATGACGCATTGGGAATGCTTCCGCCTTTCTTTAAACAATGTACCGCGAGCAGAACCACGCTTCTGCTCCCAAAATTACTGCGCGGAGCAGGGTTTCCCTGCGGCAGCGCACACAATTTGCCGCATACCTGCGGCTTGTTGTCCGATGAAACAAACGAGAGGATCACGCGGGTTAAGGCAAAAGAGTGCGTTTCCTCGCAAATTTCTTTTCGACCGACACCCCCTCAGTCATTCACTTCGTTCGTGACAGCCTTGCGGCGGCAGGGACCGCCGCAAGGCCCGTCGCGGTTGCCACCGCTCCCGTCACGGCGCCGCTCACAGTGCACCGCACTGTTGAGCAGAATGGCGCCGTTCCCCCCCGCCTGCAGGGGCGCCAAGGGAGGGGGGAGGGAGCAAAGAAATTTGCGAAAAAAGCGAGCAAGCAATCGCGTGAACCTAAGCAAAGAAATTGCGAAACCTAAAAAAATGCGGATACAGGCCGTATCCGCATGTTTTGTTTGAGATGGAATGATCGGGCGGTCATGCGCCTTGCTTGACTGCCGACAGAACTTCTTCGAGGGAAGGCAGGGCGTCGATCGCGCCGCGGGCCTGCGTTGTGAGCGCGCCGCAGGCGTTGGCGAAGGCGAACACGCCGTTGAGGCTCTCCCTCGTCCACTCCTTTTGGGGGAGACGGTCGAGCCGCGAGAGAACGCCGGCATAGAAGGCGTCGCCAGCGCCCGTCGTATCGACCGGCTTTACGGGCAGCGTGGGGAGCGTATCCCCCTCCCCTCTGTAGCGCCACATGCAGCCCTTTGCGCCCAGTGTGATGCAGACGAGCTTCTCTTTGAGTTCCCTCTCCACATATGCCGCGCCGAAGGTCTCATACTCCTCTTCCGAGAGTTTGACGACATCCGCAAGGGCGAGCATCGTCTTGTAGAGTCCGACCGCCGCCGCTCTGTCCGGGAAGATGTCTTCGCGGTAGTTGACGTCGAAACTGACGAGTTTTCCCGCCCCATGTGCGGTTTTTGCGAGGCCGACGGCGTAATCGACGCCCCTCTTTTCGGAGAGCATCAGCGAGCCGATGTGCACGATGCTTGCCCCCGCGAGCAAAAGCCGCGGTACGGGCTCGGGATAGAGGTCCGCCGTATCCTTGCGGTAGAAGCAGAAGGAGCGGTCTCCGCCCTCGTCGAGTTCGACGAAGGCGAGGGTCGTATTGCGCATCTTGTCGACGCGGATATGCGCCTCGTCCACATGTTCTGCGGCAAAGGCGGACAGGTATCTTCCGATGATGTCGTCGCCGACGCAGCCGACGAAGGCGCTCTTCACGCCGAACCGGTGAACGCCGCACGCCACGTTGAAGGGCGCGCCGCCCGCCCGCCTGTCGTAGGACAGGCTGCCGTTTTCGTATTTTCCGATCAGATCGGCGAGGATCTCGCCCACGCAAAGGATCATTGGTTTTCTCCTGTGAATCAGATTTCTCGACTCCGCCTTCCGGCTACGCTCGAAATGACGTTCGGGGGAGTGCCCCCGGCTGCGCTCGAAATGACGTTCGGGGGCTATCTCGTTGTTTCCCCTTCCACGATGCGGGCGGGGACTTCGACGCGGGCGGGGACTTCCTCCCGCTTGATGCGCTTCATGAGGAGGTTCACCGCCTCCCTCGCGAGCGCGGGGATATCCTGCTCGACCGTTGTGAGTTGCGGGTGCCCTCTCCACTCGTCCAGAACGCCGTCGAAGCCGATGATCTGCAGATCTTCCGGCACTCTCTTTCCGCGCTCTCTTGCGACGTGATAGGCGGCGTTGGCGAGCATATCGCTCCCCGCAAAGATGCCGTCTACATCGGGATATGCCTCGAAAAATTCGCGCATGATCCGCATCTCTTCGCCGTGGCGGAACTGCTTTTTGAGCAGCCTTGCGGGAAGGCTGTGCTCCGTCATCGCGTCGAGATACGCCTCATAGCGGTACTTCGTCTCGGACTCCACGACGGTTGCGCCGCAGACGCAGCCGACTTTTCCCGAGCCGCCTGCGATGAGCTTTTCGACCGCCGCTTTCGAGATCTCGTAGTTGTTGGAGGTGACGTAAGGGATCCCCGCGCCGAAGTGCCGGTCCAAGGAGACGATGGGAAGGGTCGGGTCGATATCCCCGTGGTCGTAGTGGGTGATGAAGATGATCCCGTCCACACGCTTTTGTTCGATCATCTCGAGAATGGTCTTCTCCTTTTCGAGATTGTCCTGCGAGCTGACGACGACCATTCTGTCGCCGAGGGCGTAGATCTCATCCTCGATATAGAGCGCCATCTTCGCGAAGAAAGGGTGGAAGATCGTGGGACAGAGCACCGCGATGCACCCGGTGGACTGCTTTTTGAGGTTGCGCGCCTGTTGGTTGGGGACGAATCCGAGCTTCTTCGCCGCGTCCTCGATCCTCTGTTTCGTCTCCGCCTTGACCGAGCCGCCGCCCGAGAGCGCGCGCGACGCCGTTCCGACGCCGACGCCCGCTTCGATCGCCACGTCTTTAATGGTTGCCATATTGCTCCTCACATCGGTTTCTTTCCCGCCTATCATTATAACAGGCGGGAAAGAATTTGTCAATCTTATTTTGGAAACGTTTCTGTTACGCTACGGTGTTCTTTGCCGCGATCCACGGAAGTTTCACTTCGGTCGCCTCCACCGTTGCATTGTGGCCGTTCGTGACGGTATCCTCGTTTTTGAGGAGATCGTCGACCGTCGTCCCGTCCGCGTAGTAGGTGACGACCTCGTCGAAGAAGGCATGCGCCCAACCGCCCTCGATCACTTCGTCGCAGAGTTCGATGCGGAGCGTTTCGCCCTCGTGCCCGTGGAGGTCGATGACGTACGTTCTCATGTCCGCCCACGATCCTTTCGTGACATCGGGGAAGTCGTGATCGCCGAATGCCGTCTGCTTGTAGTGGCCGATGAGGGTCTCCGTTCCGTCCGCGACCTTATACACCTTGACCGCAGCTGCGGCGCCGCCCATTCTGACGGTGATGATCCCCGCGCCGCCGAGCACGAACGTCTCGGACTTGACGGACCACGCCTTGGGCTCGTCGATGCCCGTATTCCAACCGTCGAGGTGGTAGTTTCCGCTCTGGTTGTAGGGAAGCTCTTCGCCCCAATACTTATCGGCGCCGAGGACGGCGGTCCCGCTGTTGAAGCCCTCCGTCTGGGGCGTCCAGCCCGTCATGTCTCCCGTCTCGAAGCCGCCGTTCTGCACGTCGTACTGCGTGAGCGCACGCACGGTGAACGAACCTTCCGCGGTCATTTCGGCGCCGCCATCCGGCGTGTAGGAGAGCTTGAAGTACACCGTGTACGTCTTTCCGCCCGCGAAGGAGAATCCCGAAAGATCCGCAACGTCCTGCGTGCCGTCGTTGACCCTCGTGAAGGTCACGGTGATCGCGGGATCGGCAACGCCGATGACGGCGCCCTTGATCTTGCTCTTAAAGCTTTCGAGGGTGACCTGCTCGCCCGCCTTGATCTCCGTGTACCCGGGCTGTTCCTTGACGGAGAGCAGCGCGGGAGTGACCGTGTTCTGCGCTTCCTCCCATGCGATGGAGGTCTGCTGCGCAGCCTCGCCTCCCCTATGGCCGTCGAGGACGGTGTCCGTCTTTTCGAGGAGCGCGGCCTTCACGTCCGCCGCCGTACCGGGATAGTAGGTGACGATGTCGTCGAAGCAGGCAAACCCGAAGTCCTGCGTGCCCGTGTCGGCAAGGACAAGATAGAGCCTGAGCCCGAGATACTGCGAGAGGTCGGCGACATACGCCGTCATCGTCGCAAGGCGGCAGCCCTGCGCGACGTACGGGAAGAAGGCGTCGCCGGGGTTTGCGAACTTCGTGTTGCGGTAAGCCGCGAGCTGAATGCCGTCTTCGGTGTAGACGCGCAGCTCGGCGCCGTTCCCGCCCATGCGGAAGGAGATGACGCCGCTCCCGCCGAGGGTGAAGACCCCGGACTTGAGCGTCCACGTCGCGTTCTCCGCGACGACGTCGCCCTCTGCGTTGAGGAGATACTTGCCCGTCTGGTTGAGAGGCATCTCCTCTCCCCAATAGGTGTAGCGGGTGTTGACGGCTGCGGCAAGGTCCATAGAGGGTTCCCAACCGGTGAGATCGCCCGTCTCGAAGCCGCCGTTCTGCACGTCGTACTGCGTGAGCGCATGCACGGTGAACGTGCCCTCTACGCTCATCTCATCCCCGCCGTCGGGGGTGTAGGAGAGACGGTAGGTGACGGTGTACGTCTTGCCCGCTTCGAAGCGGTAGCTGTCGAACCCGGTCGTCACGTCCGCTGCTCCGTCGTTGATCTTGACGATGCTCTTGACGATCTCGGGATCCTGTTCGCCGATCACGCCGCCCGTGATCTCGCCGAGGAAGCTCTCTGGCGTCCTCTCTTCGCCGGCTGCGATCTCCGTGTATTCGGGCGCATGGGTGACGACGAGGAGGTTCGGGGTGATCATGTTGCTTGCGGGCAGCCATTCGATGTCGAACGTGTTCTCGCCGCCCTCGCAGGTATAGGTGACGGTATCCTTGTTGACCGCGGGGTCGCTCCCCTCGGGATAGTAGGTGACGACGTCGTCGAAGTGGAGCACGCCCCAGTTCGAGGAAGCCGTATCGGAGACTTCGATATAGAGGGTGAAGCCCATGTACTGCATCAGGTTACAGTAGTAGGTCGTCATCGTGAGGTTGCGGCAGCCCTTCTCCACATGGGGATTCTCGTTGTCGCTGAAGGCGATGTTGACGAATTCCGCAAGGCAGACGCCGCTCGCCCTGTCGAAGACGCGCAGTCTCGCCGCATTGCCGCCGAGCTTGAAGGAGATGATCCCCGCGCCGTCGAGCACGAAGTCGGAGGAGCGGAGGGTGTACGTCTTGTCTTCGCTCGCCGCAGCCGCGCCGTCGAAGTGGTAGCTGCCCGCCTGGTTGTAGGGCGCGCCGGTGAATCCGTAATAATCGCTGTTTGCCGCCGCCTCGGCGTTGATCGAGCCCTCGACGACCTCCCAGCCGGCGATGCTGCCCGCCTCGAAGCCGCCGTTCATGACGCTGTGTTCGTCGGTGACGTCGACAAGGAAGGTCTCGGAAATGCTCTTGTCGCGGAGGGTGATCTTGTATTCGACGGCATAGAGCCCGGGCTCCGTGAAGGAGACTGCGTCGAATCCGGAGGCCGCGAAGTCCGCGCCGTCCTTCGTCACTTTCACGATCTCTTTCGCGAATTCGGTGTCGTCTTTGCCCGCGACCGCGGTCGCTTCGCCAAGGTAGGCGTTGAGATCCACGGTCCCCGTCTTGACCGCCTTGCCCGCGATCTTGTGCTCGAAGCGGAGCATGTCGAATTCATAGGGATATTCGTACTCGGAATAGTAGCTTCTCGTTGCCTCCGCCACGGCTCCCTCCTCGAGGGCGAGCGCCGCGAGGTAGTCCTGTTCCATCTGCGCCTTGGTCTCCGCTTCGGTCATGCTGACCTTGAAGTCGTCTACGCAGATCCCCGCGAAGTCGGTCCGTTCGCCGTCCACGACCTTGAGATAGAGCACCTTGCCGAGATATTCGCCCGCGTTCACATAGTGGCGGACCATGTTCTCGGAGAGGTTTGGATCGGAGAAGTACTTGTCGAAGGTGACTTTATAGAGTTCCTCGTCCGTCGCGCCGTCGCAAACCGCCACATAGCTGCCGTCGTTCTTTGCGCCCGCCATCAGGAAGGAGATGATCCCATCGCCCGCGAGGGTGAACTTGGTGGAGCGGATGGCGCCCGTTGCGGATTCGTCGAAATAGGTGCAGAGGAAGTATTTCCCCTCGGCGTTATAGCTGCGCGTGCCCCAGAAGAGCTCTTCGGAGGAGTAGAGCGCGTCGCCGTAGAAGGCGTTCCCCTCGAGGACGAGCCAGTTCTGAAGTTTGTCTTCGAAGTTGCCGTTCTTGATGGTCGTATCCGTCTCCGTCTCGGAGAAAGCGGGCTTGCCGATGTCCGCAAGTCTGTCGTCCCTCTCCTTCTGCGCCGCGGAAACTTCCGCGTCCGTCTTGTAGACGACGAAGTCGTCGAGATTGAGATAGGCGTATTCATCCGCGTCGCCCTTGTCGCTGTCGGTGATCCTGATATAGACCGTCTTGCCGACGTGCGCGGAGAGATCGACGACCGTGCGCACCATCTGGTCGGTGACATAGCCCTCGGCGAACGCCTCGTTCGTGACCTTGGCAAGGGCGGTATCGTTCCCCTGTTCGAAGAACTCGACGTAGCACTTTTCGCCGTTCATGCCGCCGCCCATGAGGAAGCCGATCTTCCCCGTTCCGCCGAGCACGAACGGATCGCTCTGCAGCGTCCCCGTGAACTGCGCGTTCGCGGAGTCGTAGCCCGAGAAGAAGTATTTCCCCGCCATGCCCGCCGGGATCCTCTTCTCGCCCGCCTTGTCTTCGGAGACGACGCCCGTTGCGGAAAACGCCGTGCCCGATTTCGTCCAGCCGGTGAGATCTCCCGTCTCGAAGCCGCCGTTGAGGATATCGTCATGCACCTCGGCGTCCCCGCCGCAAGCGGCGAGCCCGAGGGTGAACGTCCCCATAAGCGCAAGGGAGAGCGCCGTAATGAGTTTCTTTTTCATCATAATTTCCTCCGATAAATTTCTATTCGATCGTGATGTCATACTTCTCGAGGCCGACGATCTTAGCCGTGCCGCCCTCCGAGAAGAAAACGATGCCGTCTGCGCTTGCCGGCGCATAGACGAGCCCCGTGAGCGTCCTCTCGCCGTCGTTCAAGAACACCTCGAGGCTCGAGACGTCCAAAAACAGGCGGAATTTGATCTTGTTGTCTTTGACGCGCACCGCACAGGAACGGATGAGCGCGTCCCTCTCCCGCGAACTGCCCGAGATGAGCGTTCCCATGTTGGAACGGTCGAAGATCACGAGCTCGCTCGCGCGGTCGTAGAAGAGAATGGTCTCGAGGTTGTGCCCGCAGAAGAGCTTCACCCCCGCCCGCTCGGCAGTTCCCATATCGAGCGTGAAGATGAGCTCGCATTTGGTTCCGCGCACGTTTTCGACCTTGCGCTCCCCGAGCACGGAGATCCCGTCCGCTTTGACGGGGTTTTTACGATAGTTTTCGATCTCCCTGACGGGCTGCTGGCAGAGCCTTCCGTTTTTGAGGGAGAGCTCCCTCGGCAGCGTTGCCGCTCCGACCCAGCCGTAGGGCGCCGTCACATACGTTCTGTCCCACATCTGCATCCAGGCGATCATCACCGTTCTGCCGTCCGGCGCCGTGAGCAGCTGCGGGGCGTAAAAATCGAACCCGCTGTCCACTTCGTCTTCGATCTCGGGATAGAACTTTCCCGTGCCGAAGTCGAGCTCGCCCGTCAGATAGCGGGGCGTGTGGACGTTCTCGTTCCGCCAGCCGTCCCTGTGCAGGAACTGGATGCTCGAGAAGAGGACGTCTTTCCCGCCGAGCCTCGCGTAGTCGGGGCACTCGCACATGAGTTCGTCCCCCTCCGTCCGCCACGGACAGCCGAC
>CANPZH010000019.1 GCA_947589335.1 uncultured Clostridia bacterium
GCGCCTGAAGAGATTCGAACTCCTGACACACGGCTTAGAAGGCCGTTGCTCTATCCACCTGAGCTACAGGCGCATACCTCTGCCTTACACTGACTTGACTGCAAAATGGAGCGGGTGATGGGAATCGGACCCACGCGGCCAGCTTGGAAGGCTGGAATTCTACCATTGAACTACACCCGCAACAATCAACGCTCGATTATTCTATCAAAGTTTTGCCTTCTTGTCAATTATTTTTCGTCGGTTTTTCAAAAAAAGAAAAAGAATTTCCATGGCGATTTTCCCGAAGGAGACAAGCCTTGGGAGTTGACAACCGCCTCGGAATGTGATACTATTATCACGAACAAAAACAGAGCACGAAAACAGGAAATTATGAAGACATTATTCGTGACCGACCTGGACGGAACGCTGCTGACAAAGGAGGAGAGAGTCTCCGCCTACAGTTGTGAACGGATCAACCGCCTGATCGATGCCGGATTGCTCTTTACGTTTGCCACCGCGCGCTCCGCGACGAGCGCGGAACACGCAGTCCGGGGGCTGGATCTCCGCATCCCCGCCATCCTATACAACGGCGGACTCATCTACGATTACCGCACGGGCACGACGCTCCGCGCGACGCTCTTCCCGGAGGACGAGAAAGGCTACGTCCTCGGCGTTCTGCGCAGTTTCGGGATCTGTCCCTTCGTCTACGGCGCGCAGCGGGAGGCGGAGCGGGTGAAGTGGGTCGTCGAGAACGAGACGGAGGGCATGCGGCGCTATCTCTACCGCCGCCGTGGCGACAAGCGCCTCTTCCCCGTCCATTCGGACGGAGATCTGCTCGGCGATTACATCTTCTACTTCTTCTGCATCGGGCCGCGGGAGCAGCTCGAGAGGGCGTGGAACGTCCTCAAATACGATCCCCGCTTTATCTGCATCTTCCACCAGGAGGTGTATCAGAACGACTTCTGGATGGAGATCTCCCCGCGCGAGGCGACCAAGGCAAACGCGGTCACCTTCCTGAAGGGGGAGCTCGGCTGCGGGCGGGCGGTCTGTTTCGGGGACACCTCCAACGACTCGGATATGTTCGACGTCTGCGACGAAAAGTACGCGGTGATGAACGCCGACGCCTGGCTCAAGGAGAAGGCGACGGGCGTCATCGGCTACTGCGAAGAGGACGGCGTCGCCAAGTGGCTGGAGGCGAACGGCGGTCTATAAGAAGAGATAGACGGAGCGGTATCCGAGATAGAAGCAATAGATATTGAGCACGGCGAGCACGGGCATTGCGATCATCAGAAGCAGATTTCCGAGGCGGAACCTCATCGCGAACATGGCGGCATAGACCGCCGTTGCGCCGCCGAGGATGGCGGCGAGGAAGAGTTTGCCGTCCTGCCCGCCCGCGTCGCCTCCCGCCTCGAACTCATCCCGTTGGGAGCGGACCAGGCGGAAGGAATAGAAGTTGACCGCGAGGATATAGACGGTCAAAAGCACGTAAAGAAGCGTCATACCGGGATCAGTATGTGCGCTTTTTGAAAAAAAGACAGAGAGGGTGTACGATGGCGGACAAAAAACGGGCGTTTATCAGCGTCTACAACAAGGAAAAGATCGTCGAGTTCTGCCGTTATCTCGTGGAGTACGGCTATGAACTGACCGCGACCGAGGGCACATGCAACGCGCTGAGAGAGGGGGGGATCGAAGCCGCCCTCGTCGACGAACCGAAGGGCTGGGCTCCCGAGCCGTACGGCGGCAAAGTCCGCGCGCTGCATCCCGGGATCTATATGGGGATCCTCGCCAACCGTCTCACGGAGAAAGAGCGGGCGGGGCTGGAGGACGGAAACGTCCGTCCGATCGAACTCGCCGTGCTCAACTTTTACCCCTTCAAGGAGGACATCGAGGCGGGGCTTCCCTTCGAGGAGGCTGCCGCGCACATCGACGCGGGCGGGGTCGCCCTGCTTGACGCGGCGGCGAAGAACTTCATGACGACCTCCGTCGTCTGCGATCCCGACGACTACGATCGCTTCCTCTGCGACCTCGCGGCGGGCGCGATCTCCGAAGAGGAGCGCAGATACTTCATGTATAAGGCGTTCTCCTACTCCGCTTCCTACAGCGCGCTCGTGGCGCAGTATCTCTCCCACACGCTGAAGATCCCCTTCCCGAAGTCGCTGACGTTGACCTACGAGAAGGCGCAGGATATGCGCTACGGGGAGAATCCCCATCAGCGGGCGGCGGTGTACCGCGAGCCCCTGCTCAAAGAGGGCTCCCTCGCGCGGGCGAAGCAGCTCGCGGGCGGGGTGATGACCTTCAACAACATCAACGACGCCAACAGCGCGCTCGAGCTCGTAAAGGAGTTCGACGAGCCGGCGGTCGTCATCAGCAAGCACCGCGTGCCCTGCAGCGCGGCGGTGGGGGAGAGCGTGTACGACGCCTTCCTCCGCGCCCGCGACGCCGATCCGATCGGGGGAGACAACGGGATCATCGCGGTCAACGGGATCGTCGACGCCCGCCTCGCGGCGGAGCTGCGCACCGTGGCGGCGGAGGTGATCCTCGCGGTCGGGTTCACGCCCGAGGCGATGACCGAGCTCCGCTTCGAGGAAAAGCTGATCCTCCTCGAGATGCCCGGGATCCGCAGCAAGGTCCAGTTCTCCGCCTTCGATCTGAGCAAGATCTACGGCGGACTGCTCGTCCAGACCTACGATACCTCGACGGGCGCGCAGGCATATTGCATCACCAAGCGCAAGCCGACGGAGCGGGAGATTCGCGCGCTCAAGCTCAACTATAAAGTCGTCAAACACGCGCGCTCGAGCGCCGTCGTGCTCGGCACCGAGAACGAGACGGTCGGCATCGGGACGGGACAGCCGAGCCGCATGCTCGCCCTCCGCTCCGCGCTCGCGATCGCGGGAGACCGCGCCGCCCGTTGCGTGCTCGCGTCCGAATCCGACCTCGCGTCGGCGGAATGCGTCGAACTGTGCCACAAGGCGGGGATCAGGGCGATCATCCAGACGGGCAACTGTCCGGAGGAGATCGTCGCCCTGTGCGACCGCTATAAGATCGCCGTTCTCTGCACCGGAGAGCGCCATTTCAAAAATTAGGAGGGGAAATATGGAGTCTTTGAAGGAACTTTACAAGATCGGGAAGGGACCTTCCAGTTCGCACACGATGGGGCCGGAGCGCGCCGCGCGCGACTTTTCCCGCCTCTATCCCCGCGCCGCCCGCTTCAAGGTGACGCTGTACGGCTCTCTTGCCTACACCGGGAGGGGACATCTGACCGACAAGGTCATTCTCGCCACGCTTGCGCCGAAGCCCTGCGGGATCGTGTTCGACACCGAAAAGCAGGATCTGCCCCATCCCAACATGATGAAGTTCGAGGGATTCGACGAGCACGGGCTCAGGCTCGGGAAGAAGAAGTACTACTCGATCGGCGGCGGCAACATCCGCGCCGAGGACGAGCCCGAGACGAGGCCCGAGGACGTGTACCCCTTCGCGAATTTCGAAGAGATCCTGCGCTATGCCAAGGAGAAGAACTGCACCCTCGACCGGATCGTATATGACTTCGAGGGGGAGGAGATCAAGGATTTCCTGCTCTACGTCTGGCACACGATGCAGTCGGCGATCTGGCGGGGGATCGACACTGAGGGACTTCTGCCGGGAGAGCTGAAGGTCGTCCGCAAGGCGAAGACGCTCTTCGAGACCGTCCCCGAACACGAGGAGCCGGAGGCGCTCGAAAAGAGGCACCTCTGCGCGTTTGCGTTCGCCACCAGCGAGGAGAACGCGAGCGGGGGAACGATCGTCACCGCCCCGACCTGCGGGGCGAGCGGGGTTCTGCCCGCGGCGCTCTTCTATCTGAGCCGCAAACACGGGTTCTCGGAGGAGAAAGTGGTCGCTGCGCTCGCCGTTGCGGGGCTGATCGGCATCACCGTCAAACAGAATGCCTCCGTGAGCGGCGCGGAAGCGGGCTGCCAGGCGGAGATCGGAACGGCGACCGCGATGGCGGCAGGGGCGGTATGCAGGCTCTTCGACGCCTCTGCGGATGAGATCGAGTACGCCGCGGAGATCGCGCTCGAGCACCAGCTCGGGCTGACCTGCGATCCCATCGGCGGATATGTGCAGATCCCCTGCATCGAACGGAACGCGATCGCGAGCCAGCGTGCGCTCTCCGCCGCCGCCCTCGCCCGCATCCTGAAGGGGACGAGGAAGATCTCCTTCGACCTCATCGTCAAGACGATGTACGAGACGGGTAAGGACCTCAACGCCCGCTACCGCGAGACGAGCGAGGGAGGCCTCGCCGCCTATTACAAAGTCAGCTGAGCAAAAAAACGAGCGCCCTGCCCGGGGACCCCCGGGCAGGGCGCTTTTGACCGTCTTGCGGTCATTCTTCGGATTTGAGCTGTTCCTCCAGCGCCTGTGCGAGCTGGTCCGGACAGGAGGTGTTCTGGCGGCAGCGGATCCCGCGGAGCAGGGAGATGACCTCCTCGGCGCTTCTGCCCTCGACGAGTTTGCTGATCCCCTGCAGATTGCCGCTGCAGCCCCCGATAAATTTGACGTTGTGGATGCGGTTCTGTTCGTCGAGATCGAAGACGATCTGCTTGGAACAGGTGCCTTTTGTGGAATATGTGATCATGATAACCTCACTAATCTACGAGCGTTTCATACACGACGGAATAGAGCTCGGACGCCTTGTCCTCCCATTTCTTGTAGATGTTGTTCGCCGTCTTCTTGTCGGGGACGACGAATTTCAGCTCGAGCATGGGCTGGACGGGGGCGAGGATCTTCAGAAAGACGGTATAGGTGCCGTCTTTGTTCTGGTAGTAATCCGCCTTGCATTCCTGCTTGTTGCGAAACTTCGCGCTGTTGTTCTTGATGAAGCGGGAGATCTCCTCCCGTTCGCTCCTCGGAATGGTGATGTAGAAATTCGCGAGCGTTTCCCGTCCCTCCGGCGTGATGGTGTAGAGGGGATCGTCCGCGCTCGGGATCTCGCAGATAAAGCCGTCCGACAGGAGCTTATGGATGAGCACCATGCAGTCCATATAATTGATCCAGTCATTCGAAGAGGTGCACATATCGATCAGCGTGCGCTCGGAGAGCGGGCACTCCATCTTATCGAACACAAACAGGAGTATTAACTTGTTGATCGAAGTCTCACCCTTGACCTGCATGGCGTATCCTTTGTCTAAATACCGATAGAGACGCAAATTGCCGCTTAAACACTGTTAAGCGGCTCTTGCTTGTAAGGTGTTTCGGGAACCTTTATGCTGCAAACTTTGCGAGCTTTGCAAGAAGATCCGCGCAGTCGTCGCTGTAAATCTCCACCGTGACGGGCTTACTCAGATCGAGGCTGAAGATGCCGAGGATGGACTTTGCGTCGACAACGTATTTGCCGCTCTTGAGGACGATCTCATATGCGCATTCCTGCGTGATCGTGACAAACTCCTTGACGTTCTGCGCCACTTCGAGAGAAATATTGATGGATTTCATAGCCGTGGTTCCTCCATATCAATGAATTTTCTCTATTATAACGAAAAATTCGGATAAAATCAAGATATTTTCGAAAATTTCTTTGGCGATTTTTGCTTTTTGTGCTATAATGGCAAGTGAAGCGATAAAAGCTGTAAAATATGCCGACACCGGAGGATTCGGAGATGGAAGAGAGCGCAAAAATGCAGAGGTTCTTTACCGCATGCGACGAGCTGATCACGGGGAAATTCATTCTGGCAGACACCAAGATCGGAGAGCTGCTCCGCTCTGTGGCGACGAGCGAAGACCTGACGCGCCTGTTCGCCGCAGTCACGGAGGGATTCGACTATCCCGCCGCGAAGCAGACCTATCTCAAGGCGCCCGACAGCACCAAGCGGACGCGCGGGGAGGCGTATCTGCCCTCGGATAAGAGGGAGCTCCTCGCTTTCGTCTTCTGCCTGCTCGTGGAATTCGACAGCGGCGCCGTGAAGCTCAACGATTTCCTCCTGCGCTATTTCTATGAAGACGGCAGCTACACCGCAAGTTACGCCCTCTTCGTCACCCGTGTGATCCGTCCCTTCCGCGACATCGTGCGCGATTGCTTCCCGGGCTCCGGGCGGACGGGGGACGTCTCCGCACGGCGCAAACACGCCGAAAACCTTCTCGAACTTCTCGCCGAAAAGATCACCGTGGAGCGGACGCGCGTCGCCGCTCTGCCCCTCGGCAAGGAGAACGCCGTCGCGGGAGAGATGATCCTCGCAGAGCTCTATGCCGCGGTCGGGCGCGCGGACGTCTCCGAGATCAAGGCGCTCCTGTGCGGGTATCTCTACTTCCTGCAGGTTGTGGACGGCTCGGCGGAGAACAGCAATGAGATCTTCCTCATCGCGGGCGAACTCTGAGAGGAGGGAAGCGGAATTGGATCTGCAAGAAAAGACGGTCAGCCGCAACTATCTCTACCGGGGGAAGATCGTCAACCTCCGCTGCGACGACGCCCTCCTTCCCGACGGGAAACCGTGCAAGCGGGAAGTGGTGGAACATCCCGGCGGGGCGGCGGTCCTGTGCGTGCGCGGCGGGAAGGTCGCGCTCGTCAGACAGTTCCGCTATGCCTACGGGGAGGAGCTCCTCGAGATCCCCGCGGGAAAACTCTGTCCCGGGGAAGATCCGTCCGAAGCCGCCGGGCGGGAACTCGAAGAGGAGACGGGGCTCGTAGCGGAAAAGCTCGTCCCCTTGACGACGCTCTATCCCACTCCCGGATATACGAATGAGAAGATCTACCTCTTCGAGGCGGATGGGATCCGCGAGGGCAGACAGCACCTCGACGAAGATGAATTTTTAGGCGTCGTCTTCCTGCCGCTCGGGGAGGTGAAGGAGAGGATCCTCCGCGGCGAGATCAAAGACGCAAAGACCATCGCCGCCCTGTTCTGCTATTTGAATAAGTAAAAGGTTTTCGTTCGCAAATTTCTTTATTCAGGATTCCCTGCGGGGCATGCTGAGGGCAAAGAAATTTGCGAGCGAACTTCTCTTGTGCATGAACGGGGTTTGCTCCGAAAATCGCTTTTACGGACACGAAGCCGTAAGAATGCGGCAAATTGTGTGCGCTGCCGCAGGGAAACCCTGCTCCGCGCAGTCATTTGGGAAGCAGAAGCATTCCCAATCACGTCATTCTGAGCGGAACGAAGTGGAGTCGAAGAATCGCACCTTATTATAATGCGGTCCACACTTCGACGACGGCGCGCCGCGGCATTTTGCCGCGGCGCGCCTGCTCAGTGTGACGTGAAAGAAGCGCCGTTCGGACGGCGGAAAAAAGCACGCGGTTCAAGCGTGCAAAACGTCCCTCCCGCTTCGCGGGCCATAAAAAATCGTAAAAGAGACATAAAGAAAATCGTAAAAGGGAGACAGGCGCGTCTCCCTTTTTCAAGTGCGAAGGCCGCTTCGGATCCGGCCCCGCGAGCAGGATCCGAAGCGGAAAACGGTCAGTTGTTGCAGCCGCAGCCGTTGTTTTGGCCGAAAATGGTGCCGAGCGTCCCGTTCTTGTAGAGGCAATAGCCAAGCGCAAGCGCGATCGGCCATCCGCAGCCCGTGAGCACGCTCGAATTGAGCAAACCGCCGCCGTTGTTCAGAATGAGCAGGATGATAAGCAGCCAGAGAAGGCCATTGCCCGATAAACAGCTATTCATTGTGTTTCCTCCTTGATCGCGGCCGCGGAGGATTATGTAGGGGATCCCGCAGCCGTTTCTATTGTCATCATATGGTCTCCCCGCAAAAAATGTTCCCGGAAAGCGCGCTCATTTAGTTGCAAATCCTTTCATCGTTTGGTATAATTATAAAAGACGGTCTTTGGCGGAGGGATACGGCAACGATCCCATCCGTTTGAAAACCGAACCTGTTTTGTTCACGGATATTCCGAGACGGAAATCCGATGGAGGGAATGAAATCATGGAAAAGAAGGGACTTAAAAGCGTCTTTTCGGCAAGGAACATCTGTTATTTTGCCGTTTTGCTTGCGCTTGTGGTCGTCCTGCAGATCTGGGGCGGAATGATCCAGATCGCGGGGCTGAGCCTGAGTTTCGTGCTCGTGCCGATCGTCCTCGGCGGCATTCTGCTCGGTTGGGGCGCGGGCGCTGCGCTCGGGTTCGTGTTCGGGCTCATCACGCTCATCTACGGCGTTACGGGCGCGGAGCCGTTCACGGCAACGCTGTTTGCGGGTTCTCCCGTCATGACGGCGCTCATCTGCCTTGTCAAGGGCACGGCGGCGGGGATCGTCTCCGCATTGCTCTATCGGCTGATCGCACCGAAGAATCGCCTTGTTGCGGCGATCTGTGCGGCGGTCTCGGCGCCGATCGTCAACACCGGGCTGTTCATCGTCGGCTGTCTCATGATCAGCGGCACGATCGGGGCGAATTTCACGGAAAGCGGCACGATGTCCGAGATCGTCTACTTTCTCTTCATCGGCTGTGCCGGTTGGAACTTCCTCATCGAATTTGCCATCAACCTCGTGCTTGCGCCGGCGATCCACCGCGTGACGCTCATCGTCGAGAGAGAGGTCGGTATCAAATATGCCAAGAACAAAGCGGAGAAGGGGAACGATCCGTCCGCTCCCCAAACGGGATCATGATTCTTTGTATCGACGTCGGGAATACCAACATCAAATATGCCGTCTTTGACGGCGACGCGCTGAAGCTCTCCTTCCGTGTGGCGACCGACCTCAAAAAGACCTCGGACGAATACGGAACGCAGCTGACCGCGATGCTCAAATTCAACGGGATCGGGGCGAAGGACATCACGGGCGGGATCATCTCCTCCGTCGTTCCCTCCCTCGATTACACCCTCGTGCACATGTTCGATCTCTATCTGCACGTGCGGCCGCTGCAGCTCGGCCCCGGGATCAGGACGGGGCTCAAGATGCGGGCGGACAATGCCCGTGAAGTGGGGGCGGACAGGATCGTCAACAACGTTGCCGCGCTCAAGCGGTACGGAGAGGGGATCCCCATCATCGTCGTCGACTTCGGCACGGCGACGACCTTCAACATCTTAAGCGCAGAGGGGGAATTCATCGGCGGCGTGATCTCTCCGGGGATCAAGGGCGCTCTCGACAGCCTGATCAGCGGGACGGCGAAGCTCCCGCGCGTGGAGATCGAGGCGCCGAAGAGCGTGATCGCGACGAATACGGTCACGAACATGCAGGCGGGGATCGTGTTCGGGTTCGCCGGTCTCGTCGAATACATCGTGAAGAAGATCAAGCGGGAACTCAAAGCGGAGCGCGTCCTCACGGTCGCAACGGGGGGCTTCTCCGAGACGATCGCACGGGAGACGAAGTGCATCGACGTCATAGACAAGACGCTCACGCTCTACGGGCTGAAATATCTATATGATTTGAATTGCGGGGAGGATATCCAGTGAAAAAGGTCGGAATTGCGATTTTGGGACTCGGCGTCGTCGGAGGCGGGACATACCGCATCCTCGTCGGACACAGGGACTTCTATGCGGAGACGCAGGGGATCGACCTCTCGGTCGAGAGCGTGCTCGAGCCGGAGGCGGCGAAACTTGCCGCGCTCGAAGTCCCGGAGAGCAAGATCGCGCTGAATATCGCCGAGGTCGTCTGCAATCCGGACGTCAACCTCATCGTGGAATGCATCGGCGGGACGACTGCGGCAAAGGAGTACGTCCTCGCCGCCCTCTACGCGGGGAAGACGGTCGTGACCTCGAACAAGGAGCTGTACTGCAAGTTCTCGCACGAGCTCGAGCGGGCGGCAAAGCGCCACAACGCGGGGCTCTATTACGAGGCGAGCTGCGTCGGGGGAGTGCCGATCATCCGCACCCTGCTCGACGGCGTTCAGGCGAACAAGATCTCCTCGATGATGGGGATCATCAACGGGACGACGAACTACATCCTTTCGAAGATGACGGAGGAGGGGGTCTCCTACCGGGAGGCGCTCAGGAGCGCACAGGAGCTCGGCTTTGCCGAGGCGAATCCGGAGGCGGACGTCGAAGGGTTCGACGCGGCGTATAAGCTCTCCATTCTCGCCTCGCTCGCCTTCCATACCAAGATCCCGTTCACCAAGGTTCTCCGCGAGGGGATCACGGAGGTCTCTGAGGAAGACATTGAGCGGGGCAGGGCGCTCGGATACACCCTCAAACTGCTCGCGATCGCCAAGCAATCCTCCCACGGGATCGAAGTGCGCGTGCACCCCGCATTCGTCAAGCGGGAGCATCCGCTTGCGTCCGTCTCGGGGAACAACAACGCCGTCTTTCTGACGGGGGATTCCGTCGGCGAGCTCATGCTCTACGGCAAGGGCGCGGGAGAACTTCCCACGGCGAGCGCGGTCGTCAGCGACATCATCTATGCGGCGACGCATACGGAACATAAATATTCGCCCTTCAAAAATATGGCGGCTGCGGACAAGACGACGGTGTTCGTCTCCGATTTCAGAAGCGCCTATTACATGCGGCTCACCGTCAGCGACAAGACGGGCGTGCTCTCGAAGATCGCAGCCGTGTTCGGCCGCAACCATATCTCGATCCTCGAGATGATCCAGGCGGAAAAGGCGGGGAGCGAGGAGGCGACGATCGTCATCGTCACGCACGAGACACACGAGGCCGCCGTGCGGAGCGCGGTCGCCAAACTGAACGCGAGCGACATCGCAAGCGTGGAATCGGTGATCCGCGTCGTTTGCGGATAAAAACTTCGGGGCGCAACGGCTGCGCCCCTTTCTTTTTATGAAAAAAGGATTTATTCTGGTCAATGCCTATACGGCGTCCGCCGCCGAACTCAACCAACCCAAGCGGATCGCGGAGGAGTTGGAAGGGCTGGGCGTGCGGATGAAGATCGTGCGGAACGGACCCTCCGCCATGAGGGAAGAGGGGGACTTCTGCGTCTTTCTCGACAAGGACCGCTATTGCGCGCGCATGCTCGAAAAGCGCCTGCGCCTGTTCAACCGGGCGGAGGCGGTCGAAGTGTGCGACGACAAGATGCTCACCCACCTTGCGCTCGACGGATTCCCCCTCCCCAAGACGCTGCCCTCCCTTCTGTGCTATACGCCGGATGCCGCTCCCTCGGAGGAGCTCTTGCGGGAAGCGGAGACGCAGCTCGGCTATCCGATGGTCGTCAAGGAGTGCCACGGCTCTCTCGGTATGCAGGTCGGCCTCGTCAAAGACCGAGGGGAGCTCATGGCCGCAGAGGCGCGGCTGCAGGGCGTCCCGCACCTTTACCAAGAATTTATCGCGGAGAGCGCGGGAACGGACTTGAGGGTCATCGTCGCGGGCGGGCAGGTCGTCGCCGCGATGAGGCGGCATTCCGATACGGATTTCCGCTCCAACGCCGCCCTCGGCGGGAGGGGAGAGCCCTGCAAAGCCGACGGGGAGACGGAGAGGCTCTGCCTCGCCGTGGCGGAGCGGCTGCGGCTCGACTATTGCGGGATCGACCTGCTCTTCGGCAAAGAAGGAATGCTGGTCTGCGAAGTCAATTCCAACGCCTTCTTCGGGTCGATCGAGCGCGTCACGGGCGTAAACGTCGCAAAATGCTACGCAGAGCACATCTGCCGCACGATATACGGCTCTTAGCATAGTACTATGTCAGACATAATACCTCTTTCAGACAACAGCGTGAAGCAGGCGACGCAGAATGCGCGTGTCGAAGAATCGCACCAAACGTCATTTCGAATGAATGTGAGAAATCTCATCCTTAGATTCCTCCTCCCTTTGGCCGTCGGAATGACGTAGGGGGCGGTCGTCGGAATGACGTAGGGGGCGGTCGTCGGAATGACGTGGGGGCATTCTAATTACGTCATGTTTCGGCAGGTCGCTTCGTTGCTTGCACGCCTTGCGCTGCCCGTTTCCCGGGGAAGACCTCCGAACCCGATATAAAAAGACCCTTGCCTAAGGCAAGGGTTAGATTTTTTCATCGAGCAGATAATCGGTCGATACGTCGAAAAAGTTTGCAATCTTCAAAAGATCGTCAAGGTTCGGTTCACGGCTCCCGCTCTCCCAAAAACTTATCGTTTGATTGCACACTCCGAACACCTCTCCCAACGCCCGTTGCGAAAGTCCTCGTTCGAGTCGCAATTCTTTTAACCGTTTCCCGAAGGTATTTCCTACCATAAATATATTTTACTACGAATTGTAGGAAAACACTTGACTTCCTACGTTTTGTAGGATATAATACATATATCAAATTTACACAAGGAGAAGTACATATGAAGCGTTCAAAAAAGGGACTTGTGACCGGCCTGTTTTTGGCGGTCGTCTTGTGTTTGCCGATCTTCTTTGCGGTCGGTTGCGACTTAGGCGGAGCGAGTGACCAGAGTTCTATCAGCCAATTTTATGATGCCGTTGTGGAATCGCAGACTCATCTCGACACCGTAGCCGACACGATCTACAGCTATTGGTATGATGCGATCTATAAGGATAAATACAGCGGAAGCATAGATCGTGCGATCGCGTACGCGCTGTCCGACTGCAGCGAAGATATTGATTTTGTCAAGACAAACGAAACGACGATCCAAGCGCTCTACAAGGACGTGCGGGATTCCGAATTAAAGAGCGAGGTGAAAGAGGTCATGACCGCATATGGCGATTATTATGAATTTGTCATCAATGTCAGCGGCTCCTTCAAGTCGTATTCGGAAAACAAGGAAACTTATAAAAAAGCGCTTGCAACTGCACTGAAACATCTTTCTTTGGAGCTGTAACCGAATTTCTTGCTATTTTTGACGGACAGTCTCTATCGGCTGTCCGTTTTTTCGTGTGCACTGCGCGGTTGAACGGGACCCCAACGCTCCTCTCTCTGCGCGGGCGAACGTTTGGAAGGCGATACGATTGTTTGCCTACGAAAGGGAAAGCGGTCTGACGAACCGTCAAACCGCTTAGTTCTGAATCCCTATGAAAGGTTATTTGCCTGTTTTTTGTTTCGGTCAGCCGACGATGAGGTTGACGAGACGCTTGGGAACGACGATGCACTTGCGCACGGTCTTGCCCTCGGCGCGCTGTATCACCTCGGGGAGGGCGCGGACGAGCGCTTCGATCTCTTCCCCGGAGGCGCCGCTCGGGATCATCGCCTTGCAGACGATCTTGCTGTTGACCTGGACGGCATATTCCGTCTCGTCGAGCACGAGCTTTGCGGGGTCCTCCACGGGGTAAGGCTGTTCGAAGATGAAGCCCTTGCCGCCGGTCTGATCCCAGAGTTCCTCGGCAAAGTGCGGGGCGCAGGGGGCGAGCAGGAGCAGGAAGTCCTTGACGACCGACTTGAGGAAGGCGCAGTTCTTTTCGGGGAGCGCGTCGTATTTGCAGATCGCGTTCAGAAGTTCCATGAGGCGGGCGACGGCGGTATTGAAGGAGAATCCCTCCAGATCGCGCGTCACTCTGCCGATCGCGTAGTGGCGGGCGTAGTCGAGCGCCTTCTCCTCCGCGCCGTAGCTCCCCTCGGAGGAGGGATAGTTCTTGATCTTCAGGACCGTCTTTTCGATGCGGTCGAGGAAGCGTGCGATCGCCTTGATGCCGTCGTCGCTCCACGGTCCGCCCTCGGTGTAGGAGAAGCCGAACATCAAGTAGAGACGGAATGCGTCCGAGCCGTACTCCTCGACGTATTCGTCGGGGGAGACGATGTTCCCGTGCGACTTGGACATGCGGTTGCCGTCCGGGCCGAGGATCACGCCCTGGTGCACGAGCCGCTTGAAGGGCTCGTCGAAATCGAGATACCCCATATCGCGCAGCGCCTTCGTCAGGAAGCGCGCATAGAGGAGGTGCATGCAGGCATGCTCGGCGCCGCCGACGTAGGTATCGACGGGGAGGAGACGGTCGACCTTGTTGCGGTCGAAGGGGGCGCGGTCGTTCTGCGCGTCCGCATAGCGGAGATAGTACCAGCTCGAACAGACGAAGGTATCGAGCGTATCGGGATCGCGGGTCGCCTCGCCTCCGCAGACGGGGCAGACCGTGTGCATGAACTTTTCGTGTTTTGCGAGCGGGGATTTCCCGTCCGGACGGAACTCCACGTCATAGGGGAGCTCGACGGGCAGATCCTTTTCGGGAACGGGTACGGTGCCGCAGACGGGGCAGTAGATGATCGGGATGGGCGCGCCCCAATACCGCTGGCGGGAGACGAGCCAGTCGCGCAGGCGGTAGTTGACCTTCTTGCCGCCCTTGCCGATCTTTGCGATGTGGTTCGCCACCTCGTCGCGCGCCTCCTCGCCGGAGAGCCCGTCGAAATCCACCGAACCGACCATGATCCCGTCCTGCGTATAGGGAAGTTCCGTCTCGCCCTCGACGTTCTCGATGACTTTCACGATCGGAAGGCCGTACTTCGTCGCGAAGGCGAAGTCGCGCTCGTCGTGTGCGGGGACTGCCATCACCGCGCCCGTCCCATAGGAGTAGAGCACGTAGTCGGCGAGCCAGACGGGGACCTTCTTGCCGTTGACGGGGTTGGTGCAGTATGCGCCCGTGAAGACGCCCGTCTTTTCCCGCGCCGTCGAGAGGCGGTCGATCTCGTTCGCCTTGGACGCCTGTTCGATGTACGCCTCCACCGCCGCCCGGCATTCCTCCGTCGCGATCTTTCTCGCCAGGGGATGTTCGGGCGCGAGCACGACGTAGCTCACGCCGAAGACGGTGTCGCAGCGGGTCGTGAAGACCTTGATCTTATCGCCGCTGTCGCAGTCGAACTCGATCTCGCACCCCGTGGAGCGTCCGATCCAGTTCTTCTGCATGAGTTTTGTCTTTTCGGGCCAGTCAAGCTCTTCGAGCCCGCTGAGGAGCTCCTCCGCGTATTCCGTGATCTTGAAAAACCACTGCGTCAGGTTCTTGCGGACGACCGTCGTTCCGCAGCGTTCGCAGGCGCCGTCGATGACCTGTTCGTTGGCGAGCACCGTCGAGCAGGATGGGCACCAGTTGACGGGAGCCTCCTTGCGATAGGCGAGCCCCTTCTTATAGAGCTGGAGGAACATCCACTGCGTCCACTTGTAATATTCGGGGACGCAGGTCTTGACCTCCGCCGACCAGTCGAACATGGCGCCCATGGCGCGGAGCTGGCCCTCCATCGTCTCGATGTTCTTCTCGGTGGAGTCCTTGGGGTGCACGCCCGTCTTGATCGCATAGTTCTCGGCGGGGAGCCCGAACGCGTCGAAGCCGATCGGCTGGAAGACGTTGTAGCCCTGCATCCGCTTGAACCGCGCATAGGAATCGGCGGGACCGTAGTTGTACCAGTGCCCGATGTGCAGCTTCGCCCCGGAGGGATAGGAGAACATCTCGAGCACATATTTCTTCGGTTTGTCGCTCTTCTCTTCGAATCGGTTGAACCCGGCTTTCTCCCAACGGGCCTGCCACTTGCGTTCAACTTCTTTCATGTTCATAAAAATCAAGCCGTCCTTTTTGTCATATATGGTCTATTGTACTCCGCGGAGGCGGGAAAGTCAAGCGGGCAGGTCGGCTTTTGCGAAAAAGGGCAGAAAAAAAGCGGAAGCGGGGG
>CANPZH010000020.1 GCA_947589335.1 uncultured Clostridia bacterium
GAAGACTTTCCGAACCCTTCTTCGTCCTCGCGACGCAGAACCCCATCGAGCAGGACGGTACCTATCCTCTTCCCGAGGCGCAGATGGACCGTTTCATGCTCAAACTTCTCGTGCCCGATCCCGGTCTCGACGAGCTTTTGGAGATCGTCAACATGACGCAGAAGACGATGGCGGAAGTCGCAGAGGCCGCTTGCTCGGGCGAGCAGCTGCTCGAGATGCGCAGGACCGCGAACCAGATCCCCGTCGCCGAGGAAGTGATGCGGTATGCGATGACGCTCATCTCCGCGACCCATCCCGACGGCGAGTGCGCGACCGAGGCGGCGAAAAAGTTCGTGCGCGTCGGCGCCAGCCCCCGTGCGGGACAGGCGATCATCTCGGCGGCGAAAGTCATGGCGCTCATCAAGGGCAGGTTCAATGTCGCCTATTCCGACATCAACACCCTCGCCTATCCCGTTCTCCGTCACCGCATCAAGCTCAACTTCGAGGCGATCGCGGAGCGCGTCACGGCGGATCAGATCATCACGATGATCCTCGAAGAGGTGAGCAAGAAAGCCAAGGTCTCCTTCGCAAAGCCGGAGGGGGAGAAGTCCGCAAAGCCCGAAGAGAAGACGGAACCCGAGCAGGCAACCGAAGAGGAGCAGGCGGATACGGAAAACAAAAAGGGAAGACGCGGGCTTTTCGGAAAAAAGTAACGCGGGAGTAAAGGATGAAGGTCACTCACCTGAACGACGCGTTCTTCAGCCGACTGGAGACGCTGTCATTGAACTTAAAATCCAGCCTTGCGGGCTATTTCGGCGGCAAACACCTCGTCAGAACCTACGGACAGACGGTGGAGTTTGCCGATTTCCGCGAGTATCAGCTCGGAGACGATATCCGCCGTATCGACTGGAATCTGTACAGCCGGTTTGAAAAGTACTTTCTCAGGCTCTTCACCGACGAGAGACAGATGCAGGTGCAGATCTTTCTCGACTGCTCCGGCTCCATGGGAAGGAACAATCCCCAGAAGGCGGCGTACGCGGTTGCGACGGCCGCCGCTCTGGGTTTTCTGGCGGTCCAGAATATGGATAAGCTCACGTTCAACTTTATCAAGGAGAGCGGGTACGAGAACCCGTTCGGGACGATCGTGGGCAAGAATGCGTTTTTCCGCGCGATCGGGGCTTTCGAACAGCTCGAATTTTCGGGCGATCCCGACATCGAGGCGTGCATCACGGGCTGCCCCGACACGGGGACGAACAACGGACTCACCGTGATCATCTCCGACTTTTTCACCGAGAGCAACTGGAAAAAGGCGGTGGACTATCTGTGCTACAAACACCGGCAGGTGCTGCTCATCCAGATCATGTCTCCCGACGAGATCGATCCCGCTTACGACGGACGCGTCAATCTGATCGACTCCGAGTCCGTCGATCTTGCAGACCCCAAGAACATGAAGATCAGGATCACGAGGGGGCTGCAGTTGGCGTATGAACAGGCGCTCACCGATTTCAAGGAAGATATCCGCTCCTTCTGCATGAAGAGGGGGGCCGGATTTCTGTCCGTCTCTTCGGATATGCCCGTAGAGAGAGTGCTGTTCGGAGAGTTACTAAAGGTAGGTATCATGTCATGACGCTGGCACTGTTGATCCCTCTCGGCCTTTTGGGGCTTTTGGGGATCGTCGCGCTCATTATCATCTATATCATAAAGCCCAACTATCTCGTCAAGCACGTTTCCTCGACGTACGTCTGGAAGCTCAGCTTGAAGTACAAGAGAAAGAAGCTGCCGACGAGCACGATCAGGAACATCCTGCTCTTTATCTGCCAGGTCCTCATCCTGACGGCGATCGCGCTCATCTTTGCGAAACCCGCGATCGTCTACGACCACAACACCGACCGTTCCGACGTGATCGCGATCATCGACTCTTCCGCGAGCATGTACACGGAGACGGAGGAGACGACCCGCTTCGAACGCGCCGTAGAGGGCGTCCGCACGCTCAGCGGGCAGGTCATCTCCGAGGGCGGGGCAATGACCGTCATCTTGGCGGACGACAAGCCGGAGTTCCTCGTGCGGCAGGTGACAAGCCGCAACCGCTCCGAGCTCGACGAGGCGCTCGACGCGCTTTTAGCGGACAAAAACGCATGTTTTTACGGATCGTCCGACATGGACGCCGCGATCACGCTCTGCGAGGACGTCCTTGCGGAGGATCCCGCGGCGAAGATCCATCTGTTCACCGATACATCCTATTCCTATCTCCCCGAGATGGTGACGCTCGAACAGGTCACGGACAGCGAGGAGTGGAACGCGGCGATCCTCAATGCCCGCGCGGAGCTCGTCGACGGGTACTATGCCCTCACGGCGGAGGTCGCCTGCTACGGAAGAGATCTGGCGCTCGAAGTCAAGGTGGAAGTCAACGTGCCCAATTCGGCTACGCCCATCACCTTCTCCAAGACGGTGACCTGCAACGCGAACAGCACGAAGACGGTCATCTTCCGCTACGGCGGCGGGGAGGAATCGGAAGATTTCTTCTACTACGACATCGGCAGCGAGAACAGGTTCACGACCTATACCTCCGTCATCCTCTCGCTCGGCGAGCAGGATTCTTTCCGCGAAGACAACACATTCTATCTCTATGGCGGACAGAAGGAGACGATCCGCGTCGTCTATGCGAGCTCCGATCCCAACCCGTTCTTCACGGGCATGATCGACAATATCCTCAAAAAGGCATACAGCAACGTGTGGGACGTCCGCGTGGACGAGGTCCCGAAGGGGCAGGAGTTCCCGACCTCGGGGTACAACTTCTATCTCTATGAACACAGGATGCCCGAACAGATCCCGATGGACGGCGTCGTCGTCCTCATGGATCCCGACCGCGCCCCGACGGGAGCGGATTTCCGCATCCAGAACCGCTATCCTCTGCACAATCCCGTCTATCTGCAGGTCGCCGAGGACCATCCCGTCCTCTTCGACTTCCGTGCCGAGGAGATCTATCTGACCTATTACACCGGTCTCGAGCTGGGGCCCGCATATAAGGTCCTTCTGACGTGCGACGGCCGTCCCGTGCTGGCGCTCAGAAACGACGGCGCGAACAAGACCGCCGTCCTTCCCTTCAGCGTGCACTACTCCAATCTCTCCCAGAGGGTGGATTGGGGGCTTCTCATCTACAATCTCTTCAGTTACTATATGCCTCCGACCGTCCCGGGGAACGCATATGAGGTCAACGAGGAGATCACCGTCGATTCGCGGGGTCCCGAGGTCAGCCTCAAGGGCTCCGAGACGGTGTTCACCGAGTTCCCGGCGTCGCTGAAATTCTCCATCCCGGGGACATATACCCTCAAACAGACGTCCTATTACAACGAGACCCTGCCCGATGTGCAACTCTTCGTCAAGATCCCGGCGCTCGAGAGCAACATCTGGCGGGAAGAGAGCGGACTTGCGGAGCCCTATATCGAGCTCGCCGCGGAAGATTCCGTCGACGATTTGCTCATCTGGCTCGCCGCGGCGCTCGTGGCGCTGCTGTTTGCCGAGTGGTGGCTGCAGTCGCGCGAAAACCGATAAAGGAGGGCGGCGGATATGTTAAATTTCGGAATCAACTTCACCCATCCCTGGCTACTCCTGCTCCTGATCCCTGCGCTTGCGCTCACTCTTCTGACCTATTTCCTGCTCAACAAGCGGTACAGGAGAACGCGCAACCGCGTCATTTCGATGACGCTGCACATGATCGTCATGACGCTCGCCATCCTCGTCCTTTCGGGGATCACCTTCACCTATCAGATCTCCAACCCCGAGAACGAGCTCATTCTGCTCGTGGACGTCTCCGACACGGAGGAGACCTCGGCAGACCGCCGCGACGACCTCGTCGCGACCCTGCTCGACGAGAGCGCGCTCGACGGGCTCAAAGTCGGCGTCGTGACCTTCGGCTTCACGCAGGAATACGCCGTTCCGCTCACCTATGAGGCGGAGGAGGCGTACGATCTCTACCGCAACGCGCCCCTGCCCGATACGACGGCGACGGACATCGCTGCGGCGCTGCGCTACGCGCGCGGGCTGTTCGGCAACCCCGAGACGGGGAAGATCGTCCTCATCACCGACGGCAAGGAGACGGACGAAGCCGCGCTCGACGTCATCCGCTCGGTCTCCGCACAGGGGATCAAGGTGGACGCCGTCAACATCGGCTCCTCCTTCGAAGACGATAACGTGCAGGTCGTCGGCGTGGAGTTCCCCAACTATCACATCAACGTGGGGGAGACCTTCACGATCGGCGTCTCCATCCGCGCAAAGGAATCGACGCAGTCGACCGTCGTCGAGATTTACGATAACGGCAACTTCGACAGCGAGAACGGCATCCAGACCGTCAACCTCGCCTCTGGGTCGCAGGTCGTCTCCTTCCAGAGCGCGTTCGCGACGGAGGGGCTGCACCAGATCCGCGTCAAGGTCACCGAGACGAGCGACGGCATGCACGACAACAACGAGTACTATTCCTATTTCTATCTCGACGTGTACGACAAGGTGCTCATCATCGACCAGGGGATGAACCCCGGAGAGTCCGACGCGCTCACAGAGCTCCTCACTTCGGGAGAGCCCGCATACGACGTCACGCAGCTCCATCTGCACACGGATACGGGCACGCCTACGACGGTCGAAGAGCTCCGCGCTTACGACCAGATCATCCTCAACAACATCGCAAATTCCGACCTCACCCCCTACGGGCTCGACGAGCTGCTCTATACCTATGTATATGAATACGGCGGCGGCCTGTTCACGACGGGCGGGACGAACGACGGCGTACAGCCCCATGCCTATGACCGTCTTGACCTCAACAACACCCTGTTCCAGGAGATGCTGCCCGTGCAGGCGATCAACTACACGCCGCCCGTCGGCGTCATGATCGTCATCGATATTTCGGGAAGTATGGCGGGCGATAAGCTCGAGTGGGCGAAGAACGGCGCGATCAACTGCCTGTCCGTCCTCACCGACCGCGACTACGTCGGCATCATGACCCTCGATACCGATTACGGCACCGTGCTGCAGCTGACGAGCCGTACCGAACAGACGGCGATCACCGAGGCGATCCAGCGGATCGGCGAGGGCGGGTCGACGACCTTCTCGACGGCGATCAAGCGCGCCGCGGAGGCGCTCATCTCCGAAAAACGGGTAGACAGACGGCATGTCGTCATCGTCACCGACGGCGAACCGACGGAGCCTGAGGAGAGCTACCTCGGCCTCGTCCGCCAGTATCACACCGAGAACGAGATCAGCTTCTCCGTCGTCGGGATCCAGGTCACAAGCTCCGAAAAGATGGAGACGCTCGTCCAAGAGGGCGGCGGAAGACTGCACATCACGAACAGCGAGCACGACGTCCTCTCGGACATGCGGGAAGATCTGAACGCGCCCGAGATCAAGGACTTCGATCCGACTCCCTTCCACCCCTACATCGCGAACGCGCTCTCTCCCGTCGTCTACGGCGTCGAGTACGGCGTCGACGGCGAGAGCAGGCGGGCGATGGCTGCCCAGCTCGGCGGATTCTACGGCGTGAAGGCGCGTGCGAGCGCAGACGTCATCCTCGTCGGCGACTACGAAGTCCCCATCTATGCGCAGTGGAAATTCGGGCAGGGCATGGTCGGCAGCTTCATGTGCGACGCGGGCGGCCAGTGGTCCTCCTCCTTCCTCGCGGACCCGAACGGAGGACGGCTCCTCCGCAACGCAGTCGGCAACCTGATGCCGACGCAGGACATCCACCCGCAGGAGATCGGCCTCGTGCTGCGCGAGGACAACTACATCAACCAGCTGAGCATCTACACCGAACTCAACGACGGCGAGACGATCGAGGGCAAGATCGTGCGCGTCTCGGACGAAGGGGAGGAGACGGTCCCGCTCAATTCCCTTCCCCTGCCTCCCGAAGAGGGGGGAGAGGAGGACCCGGGCTTCTACGTCACCTCCGCGCTGAGCGCCGACAACCGCTTCACCCGCTGTACCTTCGTCGTGAAGGAGAGCGGCGTCTACCGGATCGAGATCGTCAAGCGGGACGCAGAGGGGAACACCCTCGCCTCCGCCGAGACCTATAAATCGTTCGCCTTCTCCAAGGAGTACGAACTCGAGCCTGACGAGACGGAGTTCGACCCCGCCGCGTTCCTCACGGAGATCGCCGACCGCGGCAGAGGATCCCTCGTCGCCGAGGAAGATTGGTGGCAGATCTTCGACGACTTCATCACCGAGCTCGACCGCGTTTTCGACCCCCGTCTTGCATTTATGATCACGGCGATGGTCCTGTTCCTTGCCGATATCGCGGTACGGAAATTCAAGTTCAAGTGGCCGCATGAGCTCATCCGCGAACACAGAGAGAGGAGAGCTTCGGAAAAATCATGAAAAGACTGAGATATTTGATCATATTCGTCCTGACGGCCGCCGTCACCCTCCTCTCCGCAGCCTGCGGGGGGGAAGAGACGTTGCGTGCGCCCGGCGGGCTCTTTGCCGACGATAACGACCTTCTCACCTGGTCCGCCGTCCCGAACGCGCGGAGCTATCAGATCGAGATCGTCGAAGTTCCCGGCGGCGCCAGGACGGAAGCGACCTCGCACAGAACGAACTACTCTCTCGCCTCCCTCGAAGAGGGGGACTACGACGTCCGCGTCCGCGCGGTCGGCGGCTCCCATAACGAGGCGATCTCCGAGTGGTCGGAGACGCTCGGCTTCGAGCGGGTGCACGAGACGGGGCTCATCTACGGGCTGATCAACCAGAACACCGAATACGAGATCCGCGGCGCCGGCACGGCGTCGGGAGAACTTGCGTTCGACGGCATCTACCGCGGACGGCCGGTCACGAGGATCGCGGAAGGGGCGTTCCGCTCCAATGCCAACCTCACGAGCGTCGTCATTCCCGATACCGTCACTTCGATCGGCACGAACGCCTTCTACAACTGCTCGTCGCTCACTTCGCTGACCATTCCCGAGTCGGTCACCGAGATCGGGGAATACGCCTTTTACGGCTGTTCGAGCCTTGAATCCGTCACTCTTCCCGAGTCGATCACCGAGGTCCCCGGGCACGCCTTCGCCTATTGCCGCGGGCTCGTCTCGGTCGGGCTCGGAGAGGGCGTCACCTCGATCGGCGAATCCGCCTTCTACGCCTGCTCGGCGCTCGAAGACGTCGCCCTGCCCGACGGTTTGACGACGATCGGCTCCTACGCCTTCTCCCTCGACAACGCGATCGAGGAGGTGCGGCTCGGGAGCGGGCTCACGGAGCTCAGCGACTACGCCTTCTACAACAGCGACGGGCTCGCGACCGTCGGCTTTTCCGAACTTTCGGGAGAGCTCACCGTCGGCGCCTACGTCTTCGGCTTCTGCGACAGCCTGAAGAGCATCGACCTTCCCGAGGGCGTCACGTCGATCGGCGTCTACTGTTTCCGCGCGAGTGCGCTGGAGGAGATCACGATTCCTTCGTCCGTCGCCTCGATCGGCGCGGAGGCGTTCGCGGAGACGCCGCTTCTCACCTCACAGGCGGAGAAGGACTACCAATATGCGGACGACTGGCTGATCAAAGTGTCGCAAGACGTCGTCCTGAACGCGACGGAGATCAACCAAAACACCTTCGACAGGGACGTCGTCGGGTTCGCCGACCAGGCCTTCCTCGGCTATGTGACGTCGGAGGAGGACGGCTCCACGACGCTGCAGGGCTGCGTCAACGTCACGAACATCACCCTGCCCTCGAGCCTGAAATACATCGGGCAGTACGCCTTCTGCTATATGCCGCGCCTGCGCGCGGTGTACACCGTGGCGGGCTGCGCCCTTGCGGACATCGGCGACTACGCCTTCATGGAAGATCCTCTTCTGAACAACGTCCGCTTCGGGAACGCGGAGAAGCTGAGATCGATCGGCACCTACGCGTTCTATAACTGCTCCATGCTCGACAACAACGCCAATAACCCCGAGGAACTCGTTCCCACGGGCGTGAACCATATCGGCGCATACGCATTCTACAACACCCGCCTCTGGAACAGCGATACGGTCACGGACGGGATCGTCTATGCAGGCTCCTGGGTCGTCGGATTCCGCGAGGACATGTCGAGCGCGATCGTCGACCTTAGGGAGGAGACGAGAGGGATCTCCGACTTTGCCTTTCTGAACTGCGAGACCATTCAGAACCTCTCCGGGCTCGGACAGGTGCGGTATATCGGCACGGGCGCCTTCTACGGCTGCACCGAGCTCTCCTCGGTCAGCTTCGACGTCAACCTCAGGGTCATCGAGCCGTACACCTTCTTCAAGTGCTATGCGCTGCTCAGCGTCACCTTCTCCACGTCGCTCGAGTCGATCGGCGCCTGCGCGTTCGGCTATTGCCAGCAGCTCACGCGGATCGACCTTTCGGAGTCCCGCGTGACCGAGATCGGCGACTTCGCCTTCTACGACTGCGAAAATGCGCGGGAGATCGACCTCGGCATCGACCTTACTTCCATCTCGGGCTACGCCTTCTACCAGAACATGCAGGTGAAGGAGATCACGATCCCCGATACCGTCGTCTCCATCGGGACGCGGGCGTTCGGGCTCTGTTCCGCCCTCGAGACGGTCACCTTCGGGGAAGGGCTCGAGACGATCGACGACTACGCCTTCCGCGACTGCACCGCCCTTACGGCGATCATCCTTCCCGATTCGGTGAAGACGGTCGGAAGATATGCCTTTTACGACTGTCCCGCAGTGGAGACCCTCGTGCTCGGCGCGGGCACGGAGACGATCGGCGACTACGCCTTCTACGGGCTCTCCGCGCTGAGATCGGTGACGATCCCCGCGGGCGTGAAGACGATCGGCGCATTCGCCTTCAAGGGCTGCACGATGCTCAACGTCGCCGTCTTCGCGGGCGATCCCGAAATGGTGGACAGCAACGCCTTCTACGGCTGCGACTATCTCACCGTCTATGCGGCGGGTGAGGAGAACGAAGATTGGAGCGGGAGCTGGAACTCCTCGCACCGTCCCGTGTTCTACGGCACGTCGTTTGCGGAGGATGGGTATGTCGTCTCCGTGCAGGCGGGGCAGATCGACAACGACCATTCCCGCTTCGGGATCTCTGCGCCCGCGCGCAGCGGCTACACCTTCAAGGGCTGGGCGACAGAGGAGGGCGGCGACGCCGTGTACGGCATGAGCGAGCTCGGCTCCGTCCCCGCGGGGACCACCCTCTACGCGGTGTGGGAGCGCAGCGGGGAGAGCGCAGGCTGAGCCCCACGGAAGAATTTGTTTGACCGCGCCCGCCCCGGGATCTCCCGCGGGGGCGCAGGGTATCGTTTGATTCGATAAGGAGATACTTTCATGAAAAAGATCGGAAAAAGTTTATGGATCGGCATCCTGGCGCTCGTCGGAGGGCTGTGTCTGCTCCTCTCCGCATGCGGTTCGGATGCGAAGATCAGTTTTGTGACGGACGGCGATCCGATTGACAGCGTGACCGTCACCGCGGGGGAGGAATTCACCCTGCCGTCCGCCGGCGAGAGAGAGGGCTTCAGCTTCGACGGCTGGTATCTCGACGAGGGATACACGCAGCCCGCCGGCGCGGCGATCGTCCCCGAGGAGGACGTCACCCTCTATGCGAAGTGGACGAAGCTCTACCGCATCACGACGGAGCTCGGCGGAGGCACGCTCGAAGCGCCCGCGCTCTGGCTGAGAGAGGGCGCCAACATCTCGGCGTTCATGCAGGACTATGTCCCCGTCTGGGCGGACCATGAGTTCGGCGAATGGCTCTCGGGCGGCGAGCCGCTCAAGGCAAACGCCGTGATGGCGGCGGCGGATCTCACCCTCACCGCGCATTGGAAGACGAAGTACACCGTCGAGCGGTATGAGCAGACGGTCGGGGATCTCTCGCAGTATGCGCCTGCAGACGACTATGTCGGCTATGCCTATGCCGGCACGGCGTTCATCATCCCTTCCTTCAACGGCTTCCATGAGGTCGAGAAGACGGATTCCGTCCGCACGGGCGCGATCTCGGAGAACGCCTCCCAAAACCATTTCAAACTCTACTACGACAGAGAGAGCTATACCGTCTTCTTCCGCCCGAACTACGAGGGCGCGGAGGAGGCGGACATCGAGGAGACCTATCTCTACGGACAGGAGGTCGAACTTCCCGTCGGCTTGTTCACCCGCGACGGGTATCTCCAGACCGGTTGGAGCACGGAGATGACCGGTCCTGCGGAATACAGGATCGATCCCTTCCCCGACGGGCTCTCCAATTCCGATACGCCCTTTGAGACAGATACCCTCACGGTCGAAGACGGCATGCTGCTCTTCGCTGTCTGGAGCCAGGGCTGTCTCAACATGTTCGGCGGCGGAGACCGCGTCTATCACTTTGCGGAGGACGACCCCGCGGTCTACCTCCAGCGCGCCGGCAAATTCTTCGTCGGCGAATTCCGCAGAGACACCTTCACCTTCTATGTGGGGGAGGGCGACGACCGCGAGATCCTGCTCCAGGGCAGATTCAACGACAACGGCACCTTCGTCTATTCGGATTCCGTCCGCGCCGGCCATACGAGCAATCTCTTTACCTATGGCGCCGGGATCGACGAATCGGTCAGGATCATGCAGGACGCCTACAACGGGATCACCTACTTCCGTGCGCAGGGGGAAGGCGCGCCGACCCTTCAGGCGCAGGGCACCTATGCGATCGACGATGAGACGGGGTACTACCTCGTGACGTACACCTCGGCGGATCCCCAGCTCTCGGGCCTTCTCGGAAAGGAGTGGACCTATCTCCTCGGCTATGTCGAAGGGGACAACGTCGCAAGACAGTCTGTGTTCATGGTCCGCGACGACGAGGAACTCGCCTGGGGAGCGCTCCAACAGTTCGCCGTCTCGGACGGAAATCTCGTGGTATACAACGCGTCCTACAATTCGCTGCGGCTGAACGGGTTCGGCGAGGCGGTCGTCTACAGCAGCGGGACGGCGTCCTCCGCCTACTATGTGCGTGAGGGCGACACGATCACCCTTCTGAGCGGCACCCAGACGAGAACGGCGATCATCATGCAGATCAACGGGATCCGCGGGTACATGTTCTACAACGCGGCGACCGACTTCACCGCCACCTCCGTGCAGGGCGCGACGCTCGAGCTCGACGGCACCTACTCCGCCGTCTACACCTCGGCGAACGGGCGCACTGTGCTCGACGGCATCTATACCGCATACACCTCCGAATTCGGCATCCTCATCGAGTTTACGGCGAACGAGACGACCCGTCTCTTCCTCGTGAAGACGGTCACAGACACCGTCGTCGGCGGCGAGGGAGATTCCGAGACCGTGACGACGTACACCTTCGAAGAGAGGCCCGTCACCTACGGCGAAGTGCACTACTACGACGAGACCGCCTACGGCGGATACTACTATGCGCCTCTGCTCGTCGTCGACGAGACGACGGAGGGGAGAGCTTCCCTGTACGGCTATCAGTCTGCGACGCGCACCTATGCGAAGGTCGCGGAGGGGCCCTACGTCTATCAGGAGGAGGACGATTGCTACCTCTTCACGGTCGAGAACCGCTTCGAGGCGGACGTGATCGTCAGTCCCTTCGATCTCTCCCTGATCAGCTCCTTCACCTACCGCATCGACATCGAAGTCGCCGTCACGAGCAGCGGCTCGGGGGCGATGGAGGTCATGTACTGGACGTCTTATACGACGACGGACAATGAAACGCACGGCGCGGAGACGGTCTATGCGGACGCGAAGGGCACCGCGGCGACGCTGTCGCTCGTCGGCGGGTTTGCCTTCTACGCAGACGGCGAGACGAGCGTCTCGGGCGCCTATCAGATCTCCGACTCGCAGATCTCGGCGCACGGAAGAGTGCTCATTCTGCGGGCGCTTGCGGACGGCGCGGTCACGACCTACCGTTTCGACCTCGACGAAGAGGGCAAGAAGTTCACCTATCTCGACGGGAACTTCGGCGTCGTCTATGCCTACTATATCGACGGCACGAACTCCCGCAGCGAGACGCTGACCTTCGACGGGCTGGACGGCGCGGTCTACTCCGTCACGGCAGAGGGCGAAACCACGACCTACAAAGGCACCTACACCCGCCGCGAAGAGACGACGGAGAGGGGCCTCTATATCTTCGACTTCGAGGCGGAGGGAATGGAGTTTGCCTTCGTTCTCACGAGCAATTCGAGCGGGACCTACTTCTTCAGCAAGTTCGAGAAGGACTACAGCGGTACCTTCACGGGCGAGCTCGAGGGGGAGAGCGGAACGCTCGCGCTCGACGGCTTCGGCATGGGAGCTTCCTTCTCCATTAACGGAAACGTCTTCACGGGGACTTATACCGTGCGCGACGGCGGGCTGATCCTCATGACCGTGACCGGCTTCAACGGCGGCACGCTCGTCACGCGGGCGCTCATCTATTTCGTCCTCGACGGGAGCAACTTCCTCATCCCCGGCAGCGAATTCGGCACCTATCTCCTCCTCAACAACCAGAGCTTCGACGAGATCTATCTTGATTTCGACGGCTTCGGAAAGGTCAACGTCTTCACCTTCGACTCGGAGAGCGAAGAGCGCGTGCCCATCGACGAAGACGGCTCTTACGACGTCAACGAGGACGGCTCGATCACCGTCAGATACAGCGACGGCAGCAAGGAGGTCACCCTTGTCGGCGCGGCGGGGGTGCTCGAGATCGACGGCAGCTACTACAACGCCTTCCGCGTCCTCTATGAGGAGGTCGTCGCGACCTATCTCGACGAGAGCGATTGGTCCGTTCTCATCCTCGCAGGCGACGGGAACGCCGTCCGCTACAATTCGGACGGCACGGGAGAGTACGGCGAGTACGTCATCATCACCGACACCCTGCTCTACTACGCCGACGAAGACGGCGAGGACGCATGTATCTATGAATACAACACCCAGAAGGGCACCATCCGCCGTCTCTCCTTCCGCCAGCAGGGCTACTACACCGAGACGCTCGAGTCCCTCCAGTTCTCGCGCTACGGCTTCATGATCATGGGCGGCGCGACCCGCTACTACTACAACATCGAGCCGAGCGGCAACGTCGTCATCTACCATCAGGATTGGTCGGCGGCAGAGGGCACGGGCGAGGGCCAGCGCAACAAGTACGGCTTCATCAAGGAGGATTTCGGGCAGTTTGATCCCGTCAAGGAGTACGGCGATAAGACCTATTACCTCAACGACGGCTACGCGCTCACCTTCACGCGGATCCCCGAGAACAAGGACAAATATCCCATCACCATGCAGAGAGGACAGCAGGAAGGGGATCCCGATATCCGCTACCCGCTCACCGATCTCAGCTTTATCCCGACGGGAGCGGCGGAATTCAGCGTGAGCGGCACCGTGATCATCAACGACCGCGGCTATCAGTGCGTCGTCGTGCGCGAGCAGACCGAGGAAGGGGATTATGAAATGTACATCCTCATCGCGCTGTCAAACGGCGGCTATCTGCGCTTCGACATCACCGTCACCTACCACGGCGGGGATTCCGCGGAGAGCACCTACGACGTCATCTCCATGAGAGATGAACTCACGCTCTACTCCTACAGCTATCTGTACCTGTACTACTACTTCATGGTCACGCAGAACCAGGCGATCGCCAACACCTTCGGCAGCATCGACATCGTCGGGGAGTACGACGACGCGGGCGACTCCGTCAGGACCTACCTCACCGGCGCCTTCGGAGGCGATTCGGGCATGTACTTCACCGACGGCACCCTCCTCTACCTCGAGGAGCAGGAGTTCGAAGTCGGCACGTACGGCAGCGGGGTCTACTCGGTCGACATCGAGGGGCCGGACGGCTATCAGTACCGCTTCTACTTCGGGATCAACTCCCAGCTGTATCAGATCCTGAACGCGCTCGGCTATGTCGTCTACGGCTTCAACCGCATCGAAACGCTCGAAGTGGAGGGCGGCTATTCGGTCACGGTCGAACGGTTCGTCGCTTCCGACCAGTACAATGCGGGCGGCTTCTTCTCCATTGAGCTCAAGAAGGACGGGCAGGAGATCGAGGCCGAGGGGTACCTCGGGAACGGCACCACAGTTTACCTCTTCGACCGGACGAGAGAGAAGGCGGAGGGCGACGGCGAGGACGAGGCGACCGGCAAGATCACCGCAGATAAGCTGTATCTTCTCTCCTTCACCGAAACCGAGCCCGAAGAGAGCGAAGAGCCGGATGAGGAAGCGGGCGAAGAGGGCGCACAAGCGCCCGAAGTGCTCCCGACGTTTGCCTCCGTAACGGTCACCGAATACGCCCTCACGGTGCAGTACGCCGCGAACGGGACGGACTTCATCGAGACCTACACGGAAGACGGCAAGACGAAGGTCGCATTCTTCCGCTTCGGCAGCGCGAACTTCATCGGCACGCAGACGACGGCGGAGGACGGCTCCTATCTCGTCACGACGACCTCGAACGTGATCTTCCGCATCACCGTAAAGGACGGAGACATCACCTTCACGCAGGTCGAAACCGCCGGGGATACGGACGGCGAAGACCAAACGGCATAACGGCAGAAAGAACGAAAAAGCAGAGGGGACCGCGCAGACAGCGCGGTCCCTTTTCCGCGGCGGCTCTCCGCAGAGAAAAGCTCTTGACAAAATCCCCGCATTCGTGTATGCTATAATGCGAGGCAGATTATGAAAGTCAATGTCAAAAAGTTAAACCCTCATGCCGTGCTGCCCGTGTACGGCTCTCCCTGCGCCGCGGGGGCGGATCTCTATGCCTGCGAGAGCGGGGAGGTCACGATCGCGCCGGGGGAGACGGCGTTCATCCATACGGGCATCGCGCTCGAACTCCCCGAGGGGACGGTCGGGCTCGTCTATGCGAGGAGCGGGCTCGCGTCCAAACGGGACCTCGCCCCCGCCAACAAAGTGGGCGTCATCGACTGCGACTACCGCGGCGAGGTGATCGTCTCTCTGCACAACCACGGCAAGGAGCCCCGCACGGTCGGCTGCGGCGAACGCATCGCCCAGCTCGTGATCACGCCCTATTACACGGCGGAATTTGCCGAGGCGGAGGAACTCTCCGAGACCGTGCGCGGAACGGGCGGATTCGGATCGACAGGAAGATAGATTCACGAAAAAGTTTCGCAAATTTCTTTATTCAGGACTCCCTGCGGGGCATACTGAGGGCAAAGAAATTTGCGAGGGGTTAGGAAATTCGATTTCATGTAGCCCCGTCGCCCGCCCACGGTCTGCCTTGCGCAGACA
>CANPZH010000021.1 GCA_947589335.1 uncultured Clostridia bacterium
GCCCGTGGGCATATCCCAGCTCATGAATTTGCAGGCGGGATAGCCGCTGCAGCCGTAGTAGGGCTTCCCCGTGCGCGAGAACAGCCGCTTCGTCGGCTTGCCGCAGTCGGGGCAGACCCCTTCGTAGACCGTCTCCTTCTTCTCGGGCTCCTCGAAGGGCAGCGTCGACTTGCAGGAGGGATAGTTGGGGCAGGCGAGGAATTTGCCGTACCGCCCCGTCTTGACGGTCATCATGGCGCCGCACTTGGGGCAGGGGATCTCGCTCACCTCGGCTTGCCCCTCGCTGATGATGTTCGAGCATGCGGGATAGCCCGTGCATGCGAGATATTTGCCGTATTTTCCGTTCTTGCGCACCATCGGGCGGCCGCACTTTTCGCAGAGGATGTCCGTGAGTTCGTCTCCGTCCGTGCCCGCAAAGCGGAGCTTCTCCTCGAAGGGGGGATAGAAATCGGCGATGATGGTATGCCAGTCCTTGCCGCCCTCCTCGATCTCGTCGAGCTTCTCCTCCATGCCGGCGGTGAAGCCGACGTCCATGACGTCGGTGAAGTATTTCACGAGCATGTCGGTGATCCGGTAGGCGACGTCGGTGGGCACCATGTACTTGCCCTCCTTCGTCACGTATTTGCGCTTGCCGAGCACCGAGATGATGGAGGCATACGTCGAGGGACGGCCGATGCCCTTATCTTCCATCGCCTTGACGAGGGAGGCGTCGGTATAGCGCACGGGGGGCTTGGTGAACTTTCTGTCCGCCTTGATCCCGAGGCAGTCGAGCCCGTCGCCCTCCTTGAGCGGGGGCAGGAGCTTGCCGCTCGGCTCCTCCTCGTCCTCCCGCCGCACCTCGGCGTACACGGCGGTGAAGCCTGCAAACCGCAGCGCTTTTCCGACCGCCTTGAGGGTATATCCGCTGTTCTCGATCTCGATCTGCATGGCGTCGTAGACCGCCTCCGCCATCTGCGAGGCGATGAACCGCTCATAGATGAGTTTATAAACGTTGTAATGCTTGCGGTCGAGCATCTTCTTCGCGCGCTCGGGCGTGAGGGTCACGTCGATGGGACGGATCGCCTCATGCGCGTCCTGCGCGCCCTTCTTGGAGGCGTAAATGTTGGGCTTTGCGGGGCAGTAATCCTTCCCGTAGACCTCTGCGATGTATCCGAGAGCGGCCGCCTGCGCGTCCTCGGAGATGCGGGTGGAGTCGGTACGGATATAGGTGACGAAGGCGATGTGTCCCTCGGATTCGACGTCGATGCCCTCATAGAGGTGCTGCGCCATGAGCATGGTCTCGGGCGCGGTCATGCCGAGCTTGTTGGAGGCGTCCTGCTGCAGGGTGCTCGTCGTAAAGGGCGCGGGCGCGTGGGACTTTGCGACCGTCTTCTTGACGGAAGAGATCGTGTACTTCCCGCTGCCGAGCGCGGCGAGCGCCTCGTCCGCCTGCTCCTTGTTGCCGATCTTCAGCTTCTTCCCGCCCCTCTTCTCCACGGCGGCCTTAAAGGAGGAGAACTTCTTCTCTTTGTCCTGAAGGTCGGCGGCGATCGTCCAATATTCCTCGGGCTTGAACGCCCGGATCTCGCGCTCGCGGTCCACGACGAGGCGGAGCGCGACGGACTGCACCCTCCCCGCAGAGAGCCCGTTCTGGATCTTGTTGTTGAGCAGCGGAGAGAGTTTATAGCCGACGAGACGGTCGAGCACTCTGCGCGCCTGCTGGGCGTCCACGAGATTGTAGTCGATCTTCCGGGGGTGTTCGAGCGCACGCTCGACCGCCTTCGGGGAGATCTCGTTGAACTCGATGCGGTTCTTCTTCTCCGCGTCGAGGTTCAGAACGGTCTGCAAATGCCAGGAGATCGCCTCGCCTTCGCGGTCGGGGTCGGTCGCCAGATACACTTTATCGGCCTTCTTCGCCTCCTCCAAAAGACGGCGGATCGTCTCCTCCTTCCCGGGGGAGTTCACATACTGCGGTTCGTAGTTGTTGGCGACGGAGACACCGAGCTTCTTCTGCGGGAGATCCCGGATATGCCCGCCCGAGGCGTCTACACGGTACTTCCCCTTGAGATATTTCGAGATGGTCTTCGCCTTGCTCGGCGACTCAACGATGATCAGATCCATAATTCCCTCGCATGCCGCAAACCGGCGGCAGATTCTTTATACAATGGCATAGCGGTTCCCGCCCGATTTCGCGGCGAGCCCCTTCAGCTCCAGGGAGGAGAGGATCGCGGCGACTTCGAATGCGGGCTTCCCGAGTTTTTCCGCCAGGACGGCCGCATGCAGCTCGCCCTCCTGTCTGAGGACGGAGAGCGCCTGCGCTTCGTCCTCCGTGAGCCCTTCCGGGGCGGCGGACGGCGCCTCTTTCCCGTACGCCGCGAGGATGTCCTCCGCGCCCGAGACGAGACAGGCTCCCGCCTTGATGAGATTGTTGCAGCCGACGCCCTGCACGATCCCGGGGTTATAGGGGATCGCAAAGACGTCTCTCCCGTATTGGAGCGCCTTGCCCGCGGTGATGAGCGTGCCGCTCTTTTCGCCCGCGGAGAGGACGAGCGTTCCCACGGAAAGCCCCGCTAAAATGCGGTTCCGCGCCTGAAATGCGCCCGGGCGCACCTTCTCCGCGAAGGGACGTTCGGAGAGGAGCAGACCCTTTTTCGCGATCTCCCGCTTGATCTCCGTGTGGTCGGCGGGATAGCATTCGTCGAGGCCGCACGGGAGCACGCTGACGAGGTTTCCGCTCCCGAGCGCGCCGCGGACTGCGGCAAGGTCGCCGCCCTCCGCGAGCCCCGTCACGATGACAAATTCCCGCGAGAGCGCCTCCGAGAGCGCCGTTCCGAGCTTGAATGCCCAGGAAGGGGTCGTGCGGGAGCCGACGATGCAGAACATCTGCCGCTTCAGCAGTTCCCGCCTCCCCTGTCCGAAGAGGACGAGAGGCGGATCGGCATAGACGAGCGGCTCCGGAAAATCGGCGGAGACGGCGGTCACGGCAAAGTAGCCGCAGCGCTCCATGTGGGCGAGCGCTGCCGAGAGCTCCTCCTCTCTCGTCTGGCAGTTCCCCTCTTTATATAACCCATTCCGCTCTTTCTTTATCACGGGACCCGCAAATTTTTCGAACTCTCGGAAAAGTTTTACGGGATCGCCGTCTGCCGCGCGGAAGAGTGTGCAGCATTCGCGGACTTCGAGCCCCGAACAGGCGCAGAGCCAGATGAGGGCGCGCTCCTCTTCGGTATATGCCGTCATAATTTCTCCTGCAGACGGTAGCTGACCGCTTCGAACACATGCTTCGGCAGGATGTTTTCGCTCATATCGAGGTCGGCGATCGTGCGGGAGACCTTGATGATGCGCGCCCGCGCACGTGCCGAGAGATGCATCCGTTCGAAGGCGTCGCGGAGGATCTTCTCGCTCTCGCGGGACAGGGTGCAGAATTCCCCGATCTCGCGCTCGCCCATCGCGGCGTTCACAGAGAGCCCGCTGCCCGCAAAGCGCGTGCGCTGGATCCGCCGCGCTTCGTTGACGCGCTCCTTGACCGCCGCGGAGTCCTCCCCGGCGGAGGAGGCGGTGAGATCGTCGTAGGAGATGTTGTCGACCTCGACCTGCAGGTCGATCCTGTCGAGCAGAGGTCCAGAGACCTTCTTGCGGTAGTTGCGGATCTCCGAAGGGGTGCAGGTGCAGACGAGATTGGCGGACCCGTAGTTGCCGCAGGGGCAGGGATTCATGCTCGCGCAGAGCATGAACCGTGCGGGATAGGTGTATGTACCGCCCGCGCGGGAGACGGTGATCTTGCCGTCTTCGAGGGGCTGGCGGAGCGCTTCGAGCGTGGAGCGCTTGTATTCGGGGAGCTCGTCGAGGAAGAGGACGCCGCCGTGGGCGAGAGAGATCTCGCCGGGGTGGACGACCCTGTTCCCGCCGCCGCACATGGAGACGGTCGTCGCCGTGTGGTGCGGGGTGCGGAAGGGACGCTCGGTGACGATCCCCTCTTCGTCGAGGATCCCCGCGACGGAGTGGATCTTCGTGATCTCGAGCGCCTCGTCGAAGGAGAGGTCGGGCATGATCGTCGGCAGACACCGCGCGAGCATCGTCTTGCCCGTACCGGGCGGCCCGACCATGAGCAGGTTGTGTCCGCCGGCGACCGCGACTTCGAGCGCGCGGCGGGCGATGGGCTGACCCTTGACAAACTTCAGATCGGCGGAATACTTGATCCCGGAAGCGGCGGCATATTCCACCATCTCGAGCGGGGCGATCTCCTCCGCGCCGACGAGATGGGAGACCACCGCGGAGAGAGACTCCGCCGGATAGATCTCCGCCCCGCCCAAAAAGCGGGCTTCCTTGGCGTTGGCGGCGGGGATCACGAACCGCGTGAACCCGTGTGCCTTCGCCGAGATCAGAATGGGGAGCAGGCCCGCAATGGGCCTCAGATCCCCGTTCAGTGCGAGCTCGCCCAAAAAGACCGTGTCCGAGATGTCCGCCCCGATGAGCTGTTCGCTCGCCTTCAGAAGGCTGACGGCGATCGCCAGATCAAAGGACGCGCCCTCCTTCTTGATGTCAGCGGGCGCGAAATTGACGGTGATCTTGTTCATGGGAAACAGAAGCCCGCTGTTTTTCAGCGCGGAACGCACGCGTTCCTTGGACTCCTTGACGGCAGTATCGGGCAGCCCCACCATCTCATAGGCGGGAACGCCGCGGTTGACGTCCGTCTCGACCTCGACGGGGACCCCTTCGAGGCCGATCAGCGCATAGCAGATGACTTTTGCGATCATAATACACCCCCATATTTTCCACGGGGGAGCCTTAACGGGCGCTGCGGCCCCCCCGCCGTCACGCGCAAATGCGCGACCGTTCCGGTTTACATGAGCCCGCGGACGGGGCGGAAACTTACAGCAGTCCCGCCATGAATCCCGCCGTCGGGACGGAGAAAATGAAGACGAAGAACAGCGCGAACAGCGCCGCCGCGACGCCGAGCCATACCCATTTGAGGATCTTCATCGCCGCGCCGAATTTTCCCTCCTCCGTCTCCGCCGCGCAGACGGCGTCGCCCGCGAACGCGAACAGGAAGAGAGCGGCAAGGAACAAGAATCCGACCCCGCCCTGGCCGAAGGAGGCAGTGACGAGGGTGAGCATGATCCCCACAAGCAGGATGAGTGTCTTTACGAATCCGTCCGTGAACGCGCCGTCCTTCCCCGTACGTGCGAGCCGCGCGATCGCGTATCCCGCGCCGAAGACGCCCGCGAGAATGCCCGCGATCGGGATGAGGAGCCCCGCCGCCGTGACGCCGTAGACGGAGCCCGAGCCGCGGAACAGGACGTAGAACAGAGACCATGCGGACTGCGTGACCGCGGGATTCACCCCGGCGTATCCGCCCGCAAACGCCTTCCAGACGAAGTAGAAGATGTTGTTGTATTCGGGATAGAGCTTCACATAGGTGAAGTAGAGCGGCAATGCGGAGAGCACGCCGATCAGGAATGCGCCGAGCACGAAGAGAGATACGAACAGCGCGACGGAGACGGAGATCCTGAAGCGATAGTCGGAGAGGATCTTCGCGATCTTCTTCCTGCCCTCGTGTGCGGGCGGGATGGGCTCCCCGTTCTCATCTGTCGCGGCGGGCGCCGCCTCTTCGGCCGCCTCTTCGGCCTCCGCTTCCCCGATCGCCGCGTCGAGTTCTGCCCTGCGGGCCTTGACGATCTTAATAACTCCCGCCGCGAACAGTGCCGCGACGCCTGCGGCCGGAATGAGATATGCGCCGTTGACGCAGATCGCCGCCGCCGCAAACAATCCCGCAAACAGCGCGGGCAGAGCGGAGACGAGGTTCGCCTTTTTCATGCCGTCCTCAAAGAAACGGTATGCGAAATAGAGGGATGCGGTCAGGAAGAACACGCCGATCATCAGCGGCGTCCCGAGGTGTCCGAGGCTGAGAGAGACCCCGCAGAGCGCATACAGGATCGCAAAGACAAGGCCCGCCTTGTCGCTCTTGAAGAGCCTGCGGACGAAGAGGAACCCGAGCACGAGCGTGCCGAAGGCGGCGAGGAAGGGCATGAAGCGAAGGGCAAAGGGGCTCATGCCGAACATCGTCGTCCCGAGCATGACGAGGTCGGTGCCGAAGGAATTATACACTCTCTCGAGGGTATAGACGTCCTCCGATTCGTAGCGGTTCCCGCGGTAGGTCTCCGCGATGGTGAGCATGGTCGTCGCCTCCTCGTCGCCGAGGCGGAAGAAGGAGGACTGCGCCACAGAGGGAAGGAACTGGCTGTCGAGAAGAGCGCCGGCCGCAAGGAGCGCGCTCGCCTCGCTCTCCCCCGCGTCCCGGTCATAGGGCAGGATGGAGGAGGAATGGACGGACGCGCCGAGCACGACGGGATCACCCGTCCCCTCTTTGTCGTTGCCGACGAAGACGATCTCGTTGATCATCACGCTGTGGTCGAGCGCGGTGATCTTATAGAAGGGATAGGTGCTCACGCGCCAGCCGTTCTCCGTCGCGATCGTGTACTTCACCCAGTTGAACTGTGCATGCTCCTCGGCTTTCTTGGAGTCTTCCCGCGCGTTCGCATAGAGATTCGCGACGATGACTTCCGCATACGTCGAATAAGCGCTCGACGCGGTGGTGCCGCGGGCGATGTGGAGCGTGACCGTCTCGCCGGGCTCGGCATAGACCGCGCCGACGTTGACGTAGATCTCTTTGACATACAGATCGCTGCCGGAGGGCTGGGTGACCTGCAGAACGACCGCGGGTTCTTTGCTGTCGTTCCCCTGCTGTGTGGAGAGGACGTAGGATTTCCCCGTGGAGCGCGCCGAACCGAGCGTCCCGAGCCCGACCGCCAGAAAGACGAGCGCGACGATCAGGAAGGTGCGCACGCAGGCGGGGATACGGGCCCAAACATGTTTCTTTTCCATACGATTTATTTTCCTTATTATATCGTTTTCTCTATTCTAACCGATACGCATAAAATTGTAAACGATTTTTCGACGGTTTTTCGCAAAAAATTTCCGTGCGGGAAAAACGAAAACGGTCTGCATTTGCAGACCGTTGACGGTTTTTTACTTCAATTCCTTGATCTTGGCAGCCTTGCCGGTGCGCCCGCGCAGGTAGTAGAGCTTCGCCCTTCTGACCTTGCCCGCTCTCACGACCGTTACATAGGCGACCTTGGGGGAATGCAGGGGGAAGCAGCGCTCGACGCCGACGCCGAAGGAGAGCCGCCTGACCGTGAAGGTTTCGCGGACTCCGCCGTGCTTCTTGGCGATGACGACGCCCTCGAAATTCTGGACTCTTTCCTTGCCGCCCTCGATGATCCTGTAGCCGACCTTGACGGTATCGCCGACGTTGAACTGCGGAACGTTCTCTTTGAGCTCTTCCTGCTCGATCGCTTCGATGAGACCTTTCATGGACTTTACCTCCGTTCTTTGAAAAGACGTTCGTTCCCGGTCTTGGTTTTACCCGCCCATGCGGGACCCGGCAGAGGAACGCCCTAAAGCCACTTGACTATTATAACCGCTCCCGTGCGAAAAATCAAGCGCTTTTGTCCCTCCGCGATAATTTTTTTCGGAAAAATTTTTTCGGAAAATTTTTCAAAATATCTGCCCGCGGAGGGCTTCAAATAGTTGACATCACCCCCCCCCATGATATAATTTAGAAAGTTTAACACTTCGGAGGTACATATGGAAACACAGTTGGCAAGAAACGAACAGCTCATCAAGACATGGCACTATTCGAACGTAAAGACGAAGAGAGGAGCCTTTTCCAGGGATACGGATGTCCGCGAACTGACGGTCACGAGCAAGCGGATCATCAGCAGCCAGACGAACAAGAACCACACCTCCGTCGATGAGATCTATCTCAAAGACGTGAAGAATGTGAGCGGCAGCTACGGCAAGAAGGCGAACCTTTTGCTGCTCATCATCTTCATGTTCCTGGCGGTCGCGTCTTTGGTGGCAGCCATCGCGGCGCAGATCTACTATCTTCTGATCGGAACTGCCATCTTCGTCCTCGTCGGGATCCTGCTCTATGTGTTCAGCAAGCGGGCGGTCTTCACCCTGCACATCGACACATACAACGTTCAGAACAAGGCGCTCGACATCTCGATCGGGACCTTCTCCCGCCGGAAGGGACTGCGCGGGAACAAGTCCGCGAGAGTGACCCGCATTTTGGTCGACTATGAGAGTTCGAAGGAGATCGTCAATACGCTCGGGGCAATCGTCCTCGAGAACCGGGAGTAACCGTCTGTTCCGGCGTCCCCGCTTCCCCCTCGGGAAGCGGGGACGCTTTTTTTACGCCGATCTTGCCGCGGACGCAGGCATAGCGGTCCCGGCGGAGACGGGTGCGGGAGAGAAGGGTCTCCCCGTCGTAGACGAGCAGATAGCTCTCGGAGACGATCCCGTCCTTTGCGGCGCGGAGGGTGCCCTCCTCCCCGCTCCCGACCTCCTCCGGTGGGGGAGGCGCGATGCGGGCGAGCACGACGCTCTCCGTGACATACCTCCTGCCGTCCGGCATGCCGTAGAAGGAAAAGGCGACGCCGTCTTCGTCCGTCTCCGCGAGAATGTATACAGAAAAGGCATATGGGTTGCAAAATCTGAGATCGCTCGCCGAGGAGACCATCGCGTCGAGGGAGGGCGGAACATACCCGACGGAGAGGGAGTGCGCCCGCGCCTCCGTGACGGTCATGCCCGCCTCCAGCGCCGCGAGATAGAGCGTCGTGCTCGCCTGGCAGACGCCCCCGCCCACGCCGGGGACGAATTCTCCGCCCGAGATGACCGCCGCGACCTCGAACCCGTTCTCCTCGGTGCGCGCGCCCACCCGCCCGTTGAAGGAGAATTCCTCCCCGGGCCTCAGCTCCGTGCCCGAGATGCGGGCGGCGGCGAGGGCGATGTTGTGCCTGCGGGGAAGGTTCGAGCCGTCGAAACGGGTGCGGCGGGAGGAGAGCGGGCGGGTCCGCTCTTTCAGCGTCTCCACCGTCACCTCGGGGCGATAGGAAAACACATGGAGCTCCGCCTCGCTCTCCCCGCATGCGAGCGCGCGCGTCACATCCTCCAAAAGGGCGTGATAGTCGCAGGCGGCGCCATCCGCCCCCGGGAGATAGCGGAATCCCTCCGCCGAGAAGCGCAGCTCCGCATTCCGCGCGGGCACGGCGTTCCGCTCGCAGAGGGCAAGGAGAACACCCTCGGCGTCCGCCCAGTTCCTCGAGCGGGTCAAGGAGAGCGACTCTCCCCGCTTCGCCCTCCGGACGAGCGCGGCGGCGTCGTCCTTTTCCGTGAGTTCGTCCGCGGGCACGACGAGATCCCCGTTCGGCGCATGGACGACGAAGGGCGGATGCGGAAGAGTGGAACGGATCTCCTCCTCCGCCTGCGCATAGGGAAGTCCGCCGACTTTGACGCCTTCGACCGTCACGCCGCGCGCGACTCTCCCCCACCCGCCCCAGCAAAACGCGGGCGCCAACAGACATGCCAGTACGGAAACCGGGCTCATTTCTCCCTCCTTCCGTGACAGTATGCGCATTCCCGCCCGCGATATCCTTTCAAACATTTTCCGCCCGTACCAAAGCGCCGGGCGGAAGGACGTATTTATAGAAACAACACCCCCACGTCATTCCGACGACCGTCCTCTTCCACGTCATTCCGACGACCGTAGGGAGGAGGAATCTGAGGACGAGATTCCTCAGCGTTGCCTCGGAATGACGTTTGGTGCTATACTTCGACTTCGCTACGCTCCGCTACTTCGCGCCGTTGGCGCTCGTGCCGCGCTTAGAGAATCAGAACTTCGCGCGGGGCAGTATGACGTATTTAGAAACAACACCCCCTCAGTCTCGGCTATGCCTCGCCAGCTCCCCCTCGAGGGGGCGCCAAGAGAAGTTTTCTTGCTGTCCCCCTGAGGGGAAAGTGGCGAACGTAGTGAGCCGAAAGGGGTGTCCTTTGCTTCCTCAAAATTACTGCGCGTTGGAAAACCACGCTTTTCCATAAGCGCACACAATTTGCCGCATACCTGCGGCTTGTTGTCCGATGAAACGCATGAGAGGACCACGCGGGTTAAGGCGAAAGAGGACGTTTCTTCACGGCGTTTCTTTTCGACCGACACCCCCTCACCGCCTATGGCGGAGCTTCTCGGGCGGGTAGAATCCCGTCCTCGGTCACCGTTCGCGCTGAGAATGCGCTCACTCACCATAAGCCGCCGCCGACAGCCCACTGGGCTGATCGGCAGAATGGCGACTTATGACCCTCAAGGGGGCGCCAAGGGGGTGGAGGGAGCAAAGAAGCGCCGTGAATTTATCTGATCAAAGCAGCCGTTCGAGCAATCTCCCGTCCGGTTCGAACGGGGGCTGTCCGATGAAATGCGTCCCGTCCGTCTCGTGGAAGTCCGAGCCTCCCGTCACATACAGCCCCCTCTCCCGCGCGAGGGCGAGGAAGCGCGCCGTCTCCTCGGCGCTGTGCCCGGTGTAGTAGCACTCGATCCCGTCGAGCCCGTGAGCGATCAGCCTGCCGATGAGGGCGTTCTGCGCCCCGAGGGGAAGGCGGATGCGCGCAGGATGGGCGAGCACGGCGATCCCGCCCGAGGCATGGATGACGTCGATCGCCTCCTCGGGCGAGGGACGGCAGAGCCCCGAATAGGCGGGCTTCCCGATGGCGAATGCCTCGCGGTAGAGCTCACCTCCCTCTCTGCCGAGCCGCTTGGCGTATGCCGCGACGACGTTCATCGTGTGCAGAGGGGTCTCCTTCTTGCGGTGTTCGCGCTCGGCGTCTTCCACGGTCAGTGCGAGGCGGAAGTGCGCGTTCGCCTTGCGGATCATGTCCTTCGCACGGACGACTGCGCCGCGCTTGCGCTCCTCGAGAAAGGCGTGATAGGCGTCCCCGGCGCGGCAGCCGTAGCCGAGAACGTGGACCTTGCAGTCCCGTTCATATGCGGAGACCTCCCAACCGGAAATATAGGCGAGCCCGAGAAGTTTCGCCGCCCGCTCCTTCTCTTCGAGACCGCCGAGATTGTCGTGATCGGTGATCGACAGAAGGGCGACCCCCGCGTGCCTCGCGCGGATCGCAAGCTCGTTGGGCGGCAGTGCGCCGTCCGACCAGAAGGAATGAATATGCAGATCTGCCCTCATAAAAATACCTCCGCGGGATCTCCCGCGCTTTGCGGCCTCAAACGCCGTTTATGCCCGGGAAGACGCGGGCGAGGAAGTTCTCGTCCGCCTCATAGACGGGCTGACCGATGACATGTTTGCCGTCTTCGGAATGGAAGTCCGAGCCCCCCGTCACGTAGAGCCCTCGCTCGTGCGCATAGGAGAGGTAGTATTCGGTCTCCTCGGGGGTGTGGGTGGGATACAGACACTCCAACCCGTCGAGCCCGTGATCGGTGAGCCGCTCCATCAGAATGTGCTTGCGCTCCTCGGAGAGGCGGATCCTGCCCGGATGGGCGAGCACGGCGACCCCTCCGCAGGCGTGGATGATGTCGATCGCCTCCTCGGGAAGGGGCCTGTGCGGTTCGCAGTAGGCGGGTTTGCCCTTCGAGAAGAGTTCGCGGTTCAGGATGGCGGGATCGCAGCCGAGCTTCTTCGCGACGGCGCGCACGGCATAGATGGGGTGCATCACCGAATGATCGCGGACGCGTTCGGCGCGAACGTCGTTCGTCGTGACGGCGAGATGGAAGAGCATGTTCGCCTTCTCGAGCATCTCCTTGGTACGGACATATGCTTCGAGGCGGCGCTTTTCGACGAAGTCCGCATATTCCTCCCCGCGCTTGCAGTTATAGCCGAGGATGTGCACCTTTGCGCCGTCGTAAGTGGAGATCTCCCATCCGCGCAGATAGGCGATCCCGTACGCCTCCGCGGAGAGCCGCTTGTCCGCCTGCCCGTCGAGAGTATCGTGATCGGTGATCGAAAAGAGCCCGAGCCCCGTCTCGCTCGCGATGCGCGCGAGCTCCAGGGGCGGGAGCAGCCCATCCGAGTAGATGGAATGCATATGTAAATCTGCCCTCATGGGACGATCTTGCCTCCTTCGATCCTGATTTTATTCGTCTCTTTGCCGTAGAGCACCCGCTCGGCGTGCGTACAGGTCAGAATGCACTGCACGCCCGAAGTGCGCGCGAGCAGTTTCTTCCGCCGCGGAAGATCGAGCTCGCTCATGACGTCGTCGAGAATGAGGATGGGCGGCTCTCCCGAGAGTTCCCGGAAGATCTCGAGCTCGGCGAGTTTGACGGCGAGCGCCGCCGTCCTCGTCTGTCCCTGCGAGGCAAACCCGCGCGCGTCCACGCCGCCGATCGAGATCTTCATGTCGTCGCGGTGGGGACCGACCGTCGTAAACCCGAGGCGCACGTCCCGTTCATATGCCGCGGAGAGTTCCCTCTTCAGTTTTTCGGCGATCTCGCCCTCGCCGTCCGGATAGTCGGCGTCGAACCCGAGCGCGAGCGTCTCAACTCCGTCCGTGAGAAAGGCATGCGCCTCGGCGGCAAGCGGGGAGAGTCTGCGCAGATATTCCTTTCTGTGCCGTATGAGCACGGCGGCATATGCGGCAAGCTGTTCGTCCCAGACGGGCAGCGTCTCGAAAACGAGCCCCAAGTCCCGTTCTTTGAGCAGATTGTTCCTCTGTTCGAGGATCCTTTGATAGCGCAGGAGCGCGGCCGCATACGTCCTCGACGTCTGCGAGACGGAGAGGTTGAGAAACCGCCTGCGCTCGTCGGGGCCGTCCTGCACGATCCTGAGCTCCCCGGGCGAAAAAAAGACGCTCCGCATATTCCCGAGGAAATCGACGGAGCGGGCGACTTTGCTCCCGTTGACGCGCAGTTCCCGCCCGTTTTCGCGGATCTCCGCCTCCAGAGAGACGGCGCCGAACCGCCCTTCCGCTTCGGCGCGGAGGGAGGCGCAGCTCTCTCCGTGGCGGATGAGCTGGCGGTCATGGCGGATACGGAGGGACGCGCCCGTGCACAGATAGAATACCGCCTCGGCGCAGTTCGTCTTCCCCTGCGCGTTCTTCCCGACCAGTACATTCAGCCCGTCCGAAAAGACGAACGTCTCGTCTTCGTAATTTCTGAAATTGTGCAGGCTCAATTTTTTGATTTTCACCGATTTTTTCCGAAAAAATACTTTCTTTTTGCGGGGTTTTGTACTATAATCAAAAGGCGGTACCGCTACAGATATTATAGCAAATTTCCGTATCCGATGTCAAGGAGAAAGTATGCCGGACAACACGCAACTCGAATTTTTATGGAGCAAAATCAAGGAACGGGCGGAAAAGCTCATCAACCCCGTCTCCTTCGACGCGTATGTCGCCGATCTCGAGCCGGTGGATGTCGTCAACAAGAAGCTCGTTCTGAAGGCGCTGACGGAGGTCTCCGCCAAGACGGTCACGCGGCATCATATGGAATATCTCCGCGAGGCGGCGGTGAGCGCCGAGGTCGGACTCGTCGGCGTCATCATCGTCGTGGACGGCAGCGATACCTACACGCTCAACGAACAGCCCGACGCGCTGGAGGAGACCAACGTCGCGCTCGACAAGCGCTATACCTTCGACTCCTACGTCGTGGGGCCGCAGAACAAGTTCGTGTTCGCGGCGGCAAAGTCGGTCGCGGAGGCTCCCGGCGAGAATTTCAATCCCCTCTACATCTACGGCGGGACGGGGCTCGGCAAGACCCATCTCATGCAGGCGATCGCAAACGAGATCGCCAAGAAAAAGCCCTCGCTCAAAGTGATCTATACCACGAGCGAAAAGTTCCTCAACGAATATGTCGACAGCATGTATGCCAAGAAATCGGCGGGGACGGACAACGAATTCCGCTTCCGCAACCGCTACCGCAACGTGGACGTGCTGCTGATCGACGACATCCAGTTCTGGGCGGGGAAGTACGGCGTACAGGAGGCGTTTTTCCACACCTTCAACGAACTCTCCTCCCAGCATAAACAGATCGTCATCTCCTCCGACTGTCCCGCAAAGGAGCTCACGACCCTCGAAGAGCGTCTGCGCACCCGCTTCGAAGGAGGCCTGATCGCGGACGTCCAGCCCCCGGATATCGAGACGAAGATCGCGATCCTGAAGCGCAAGGCGCTGGAGAAAAAGTGCATCGTCCCCGACGACGTGCTCGAGTTCCTCATCAGAGGGTCCGACAACAATGTGCGCACGCTCGAGGGGAGGCTCAACACGGTCATCTTCGCGAGCAAACTGCACGAGGAACCCATTTCCCTCAAACTCGCCGCGACCGCCCTCTCCGAGAGCATCGGCAGTGCGGAGGAACAGGAGGACGTGACCCCCGAGGCGATCATCCGCGCGACCTGCTCCTATTACGGGATCACCAAAGCGGAACTCGTCGGCAAGACCAAGCGGCAGGAAATCGTCCGCGCAAGACAGGTGTGCATCTACCTGCTCTGCGACATGCTTGCGCTCCCCCTCGTCTCCATCGGCAAGGAGATGGGCGGCAGAGATCATTCGACGATTATCTACGCCCGCGACAAAGTCGCCGAACTGATGCGGGTGAACGACGCCGTCGCCAAGGGCGTGACCGACATCAAAAGCGCGGTTTTGAAACAGTGAAAAGATTTCGCAGATTTCTTTGCTCCCTCCCCCCCCTGGCTCCCCCTTAAGGGGGAGCTCCGCCATAGGCGGTGAGGGGGTGTCGGTCGAAAAGAAATCTGCGAGGAAACGTGCTTCCGCGCCTTAACTTGCAGATCCTCTCATTCGTTTCATCGGGCAACAAGCGCGAGGTATCGCGCAAATTGAGTGCGCTACCGCAGAGGAACCCTGCTCCGCGCAGTGGATTTGGGAAGCAGAAGCATTCCTAATACGTCATTCTGCCCCGCCCTCCTTTTTACGTCATTCCGCCCCGCGCGCAGTTCTGATTCTCTAAGGGCGGCACGAGCGCCAACGGCGCGAAGTAGCGGCGCGTAGTACTTATACGTCATTCCGAACGCATGTGAGGAATCTCGTCCTCAGATTCCTCCTCCCTTCGGTCGTCGGAATGACGTAAAAGGGACGACGTCGGAATGACATGGGGAAGCGGTGTGCTTTCTAAATACGTCATTCCGAGCGAAGTCGAGGAATCGCACCGCATTATAATGCGGTCCATGTTTCGACTGCGCTCAACATGACGTAAAGGACGGCGCGCCGCGCCTGTTACTTCGTCGCATGCGCTCCTCGTGCCGCCCAAG
>CANPZH010000022.1 GCA_947589335.1 uncultured Clostridia bacterium
CTCCCCGCAAACAGCGACGCCGCGCCCGTGGTTTCCTCGGGACTGGTTAGCCTGATGCGCGATATCAAGGGCGTGTTTATCTGGGTTAATTTTACCGAAAGCGACGACGGCGTGCACGTGGAGCTGCGCTCAAACCGCTACAATATCAACCCCGTTGCGGTTAAATACGGCGGCGGCGGGCATAAAAAAGCCAGCGGTTGCACCGTGCCCGACAGGGAAACGGCAATGAAACTGTTGGACGACTTAAACGAATTAAGCAAAACGGAGCCGGTATGAACGAAGATATAAAAAATTTGATTTTACAAAAAATAGAGAGCTATAACACGATTATAATCTCCCGCCATATCCGCCCGGACGGCGACGCCGTCGGCTCCACAAAGGGCTTTGTGAAGCTGCTCAAAGACACCTACCCCGCCAAGGAGATCTACCTCGTCGACGAAGATTTTTCCGATTATCTGGCGTTTTGCGGCGCGGAGGACACGGTCACGGACGACGTGTATGAAAACGCGCTCCTCATCGTCATCGATACGGGCACGCGCAAACGGATCTCCAACAGCAAATATCCGCTTGCGAAGGAGATCATCAAGATCGACCATCACATCGAGGCGGATCCCTACGGAGACATCAACTGGGTGGAAGATTTCCGCTCGTCCGCATGTGAAATGATCGCAGACTTCTGCCTCACCTTCCGCGACAGGCTGAAGATGAGCGCCGAGGCGGCGACGTTCATCTATCTCGGCATGGTGACCGACAGTGGCAGATTCCGCTTCGAGGGCGTCACGGGAGAGACCATGCGACTTGCGGGCGCCCTGCTCGAATACGGCGTAGATTACGAGACCCTCTTCGCACATCTCTATACGGAGGATCTCGGGGCGCTCAAGCTGAAATCTTATGTGTACGACCATATCCATATCACCAAGAACGGCGTCGCGTCCATCTATATGGACGCAGCCATACAGCAGAAGTTTCATCTGACGCTGGAGGAGGCAAGCAACGTTGTCGGCGAACTCTCCGACATCAAGGGCAGCCTCATCTGGGTCGCGTTCATCGAAAACACCGAAAAACAGCAGATCCGCGTGCGTTTGCGCTCCCGCTTCCTCGGGATCAACGATCTCGCGATCAAATATCACGGCGGAGGTCACAACATGGCGGCAGGCGCGACGGTGTACTCCGTGGAGGAAATGAATGCGCTTGTGGAGGACGCCGACAGGCTCCTCGGGGAATACAAAGCAAACCATGAGGGCTGGCTATGAGGATCCTTCTGACGAACGACGACGGCATCGGAGCCGAGGGCTTGAAATATCTTGTCGACTGGGCGAAGGGGCTCGGCGAGGTGTGCGTGTTCGCGCCGAAATTCCAGCAGAGCGCAAAGAGCCAGTCGATCCATATCCACGGCGACGGGTATGAAGTGAAGAAGTCGGATCTGTTCGGGGAGATCGAGGCGTACAGCGTCGACTCCACCCCCGCCGACTGCGTGCGGATCGCGACCCTCGGCATGCACAAACAGTTCGATCTTGCGATCTCCGGGATCAACAACGGCCCAAATCTCGGCGCGGATATCCACTATTCGGGCACAGTCGCGGCCTGCCTCGAGGCGGCGCAGCAGGGCGTGCGGGCGATCGCCTTTTCCGCGGCGTTCGACCGCTTCGAAAACGCCGTGAAAAACCTCGGCAGGGCCTATGAGGAGATCTGCCGCCGCAGAATGCTCGAGTATGCGGAGATCGTGAACGTGAACTTTCCCGCCGAGGGCGAAGAGATCCTCATCACGAAGATGGGCCCCGCCATCTACAGCGACACCTTCGAGTTCTCGGAGGACGGCATCGCAAAGCCGCGCCTGTTGTGTCTCTATGAGGGCACGCGGAATTTGGAGCTCGATACCGACGCGACGATGTCCGGGCATATTTCCATGACTCCCCTATCCAACGATATGACCGATTTTTCGGCATTTGCGATGATCAGCAAGAGAGCGGTTTGACCGCTCTTTTTTTACGTCACTCTGCCCCGCGTTTTTTTACGTCATGTTGCCCCGCCTCCTTTTTTACGTCACCCTGAACAGGCGCGGCGCGGCAAAGCCGCGCCGCGCCGTCGTTGAAGGGGCATACCGCATTATAATAAGGTGAGATTCCTCGACTTCGCTCGGAATGACGTTTAGAGCGCGGGACGAAATGACGTGATTGAGATTCCTCGACTTCGCTTCGCTCCGCTGCTTCGCGCCGTTGGCGAAGGGTTAGACCGCAATTCTTGCAGACAAAAGCAGACCTTCCCGAAGAGGAAAGGTCTGCTTTTGTTGTTTATGACCGAGTGAAGATGGTTACATCATGACGATCAATCTTCCTTGCCTGGAAGGATCGCGACAGGCGTAACGCTCGTAGCTGCAGGTGAAGCGGGAACATTGACTGTCAAATCGATCGAGGTCAACCCAACCTGAATATTCGTTGTCCCGGTCGCTTCAAACGTCAATCTCACATACTGCACACCGTCGTTATCGGCAGTATAGGTGAAGGTGCCGTGGTCGCTGATTAGAAGCGAGTTGCTGTTGCCGTCGCCCAACGTGGAGGCGACTTCCCAAGCCGTTCCGGTCGTAGAATACTCAAGAGTGATCTTAGAGAACTTCTTCTTATTCGTCCATTCCTTCAACGTGAAAGTGACGGTTTTCAGGCTTGCACCGTCTGCATAGACGGTGATTTGTGCAGGGCTGCCTTTCTGTGCCGACAAAGTAGGTCTGTCTGTGATCGTGCCTGTCTGCTTGGAAGCTCTCAAAAGAGTGACCATCCCTTTGATACCGGAATCGGAAAGATCAGCCATCTTGATCGCATATTCTAAGTAGCTGTTCGGCCAGTTTGCCGCATAGTAAGAATCAAAATCCTGAACGAAATCAAGTTTTCCCGTATGTTCGCCGGCGGAAAGCACCCCTTTGACGGTGATCTGATAGTCTTTCGTCTCCGTCGCAGAACCGCTCTTGACGGAAAGCTTCACAGTAACACTTGCGTCCTCTGCTCCACGGGTGACCTCAAGCAGTTCCTTGTTTGCAGATACTGCCGCTGCGCTGCCGGTAACCGTCCATTCAAACGTAACGCCGGTAATATTCACTTCGGGGAGCTCGAAATTCTCGTCAAGACGCTTAGGCATCAGCACGACTTCCAGCGCCGCTTTGGCTTTCTCGTCGTCAGTTCTCGTATCACGGTAAGCAACGACGTTCACTTTGACGGAATCTTTTGCTACGATCTCGGGAGTCGTCTTGTTGCTGCTCACATATTTATAAAGTGCACCGGACACCGTGATCTCGGCGCCTTGCGCAAGATCGCCCGCTTTTGTGAAGGTCCCCTCTGCGTTCAAGGTAGCGCCGTATACCGTGATCGTTTCCTTCGATTCAGCGGTTTCGCCGATCGTGAAAGAGGTAATGCTGTTCGCCGCAACGACGACGCCTTTCACATAAACTTCTTTGATGGAATCGCCGTCATAATAGCCTTTATCCTCAAGAGAATTGATGATCTCGAGCGCTTCCGTAACCGTGTAGGGATTCTCAGCCGAGCCCTTCACTTTGACGGGTTCATCGGGCCTGATGTATCCAACAGCCTTGACGTTGGTATCGCCGCTGTTGGAAACTTCGGGTTTGCCGTTGTATTTCTGCAGATAGCCGCAGAGCGTGATCTTTGCGCCCACGACGAGGTCTGCCTCTGCCTTCAGATAGGTTCCGTCGAGGCCCAATCTGTACACCTGCACCTGGTCTGCCGATGTAGCGTCTAAGGAGTCCGCAATGTAGACCTTGGTCCAGTTGGAATACTGTTCGCCCCAACCGTCGACCTTTACGACATAACCTTCGGCGTAGATCTGGGTAGGCTGATCTTTTCCGCCGAGATAGTCGTTCCCGACGATGGCTTTGGATTTCGTGAAGAGGTCGGCAACGGTGTAAGGATCGTTCTGCGTCCCTTCATGTGCGGTAGCGGGCGCTTTGCCGACGGTGACCTCGAATTCCTTCGTGTCGCTTGCGGCGCCGTAAGTAATGGTCGCGACAAGGGTCGCCTTCGCGTCGGTCTCGGGAAGATTCTTAACGGTGAGTTTGCCGTCGGCGATCTCCAAAGCGTCGGAGGTAGCTTTCAATGCCCAGGTAATGGTAGCGTCGCCTTGCTTTGCGGGCAACGTACCGAATGTGCCGATCACTCTGTATTCGGTCTCGCCGATCTTGAGATCTTCTTTTGCCTCTGCAACGCGGTCAGCGTCCGTCTTTTCCGCCTTCTTCCAAGAGGTGATCTCGGGATATTCGGTTTCACCCGCGTCGTCCTCTTTTGCATAATAGATCGTGGTCGCGTCGTTATAGCGTTCGATAAAGCCCCAAACAACGATCTCGTCGCCCTTGCCGAGCGGATTGGTGCTGTTGCCGGGATTCTCCATGACGTCGTTAAACAAAATGTACTGGATCTTGACCTGATCTGCCTCTTCTGCTTCGATGTCGTCTGCGATAAATACGCGCTCAAGCTCGTCGGGATAATTTCCGCTCGCAGCCTTAAAGCTGCCCGGATTGACGACGATACCCTTGATATGGACGCGGGCGTTCTTGCCGTCTACCTGATAGAATTCGCCGTTTGCAAGCGATTCTCCGATCGCCCGGGCGTCGGTCACGGTGAAGGGGTTCGCTTCGGAGCCGTCATTTTTGACCACGGCTTTTGCGGGAATATTCTTTTCGAACTCTGCGGACTCGGTCGCTTCGCCGACGGTGACAGACGCCTTCAGCTTATAGTTCACCACTTCTTCGCCTTGCGTGATCCCGATCGTGACGAGCTTGGTGCTTGCGTCCATCGTGCCGACTTTGACATAATCGCCGATGTTCGAGGTATCCGAACTCACCGTCCAAGTGATGGGATACGTTGTATCCGCTACTGTGGTTTGACCGATGACGGTGTAGTCCTTGGGAGTGGACGCGTCTTTGTCATAGAGGATTTTGACCGTATTGATCGCTTCTTTGGCGATCTCGGCGTCCGTCTTCGTCTCGCCGTCGCCACCGCAGGCGACCAAGCCCATGCCCAACGTGACCGCCAAAGCGCCGCTCAGTAAACCGATCAGCCATTTGTTTTTCATGTTTCCTTCTCCTTTGAATTTTTATCTTTGTTTTTGATAAAACCTGTTTCTTGCGCTTACGGATCGTCTGTTCCGCAAGCTGCCGCGCGACCCGTTTCCGCTCAATCTTCGAAGGTGATGTAGTCGAAACGGTGGCACTTCAACTGATAGTTCCCGCTGTACTTCTCGATGATCCCCTTTACGGAGATCGTCTTGTCGCGATACACATCTTCGGTCACGACCGTGCCGTCTGCGTTCTTCAACACTTCGGTGCGCACGGTGACGGTGGTGCCGTCTTCCGCCCTGCAAGTGAGGGTGACTGCGCCGTCGCTGCTACCGCCGTTCTGCGTCGTATAGGTATCGACCACTTTGAGGTGCGACAATTTTGCAGACGCGCCGAGGATCGCTTCCCCATAGATGACGGAGACCTCTTCATCGGGCAGAGGGTTCCCCTCTTCGTCCTCCCGTTCAAACGAAACGGTGAGCGTGGACTTGAGGTCTTTCGGTTGGATCTCCTGGAAAGCCGTCTCGTTGTTCTTGCTGATGAGCGAGGAATCGGTCTCCGGATCCGGGTGATACTCGTTGCGCGTGATGCCCGCGATCTGATAAGTGCCTCCGGCTTCGTAATACTCCACCTTCCCGACGATCTCTACGCGGTTGCCGATGGTGAGGATCTTGCTGAGCGCCGCGGGGGCATTGAACCCATAGTAGACGTTCATGCCGAAATACAGTCCCGTCTCCGGATCGAAATCTTCCAGATAGACGGAATTGTTGAACTCTGCGATGATCACGCCCTGTACGCGGACAGACTTCTGAAGATAATCTTCAAGATGGCAGCGCAAGTATTTGATCGTCATCTCGGCGGCAGCGCCCTCGAAGAAGTTCTCGTCGACGGTGCTGGCGGGCGAAAAGACATGGAGCTTCTGAGCCTGCGCCTGTTTGAGCGCGTTCATTGCGATCTCGCCGTAGCGATTGTTCGCCGTGGACGAAGCGAGCGCATAGCCGTTTTGCAGGATCTCGAGATTGAGGTTCTTATACTCGCTTTCGCCTTGGGGCTTATACCAGACCCAAAGCATAAGGCGGTGGCTCGTCGTGGAGTCGAAATTCCATTTGCTGTCGTCCGACTCTACGATGATCGACGTTGCGGACTCGAGCTTGCTGCGCGTGAAGTTCGACGCCGTTTTTCCCCACTTTTCGATGGTGCCCGTGGATTCCGGCGTGTTGATCGCCAAATAGCGCGCTTTGATATAGCCTTCCGATTCGTCGAAGTCTCCCTCGTGATAGTTCGTGAGCGTGGAATTTTTCACGGGGTCGAAGTGGGTGGTGTCACCGTCGACATACAGCCGGACGGTGACCTCCTGCTTCTTGGTCGTACTCGTCATATCGAGCTTGAGCTGGCTCACATAGTCGACCGTTTCGCCGGGACCCTCCCCTTTCTCTTCCTCGGGAGCGCATGCGCACAGCACGGTCAGCCCCATCAGGAGCGCGCACGAGAGGGATAGAATGATCTTGAACTGTTTTTTCATGATGTCCTTCCGATGTTATACCGAGAAATATTCGCATTCGGAGATGGCGTCTTTGAATGCCTGGTCGACCGTCTTGGTCCCTACGAACACTGCCTGCATCAGCAGCCCGACTTCGTCGCGGGCCTTGGAAGAACCGATGAATGCGGGAGAGGTGTAGTAGGAATTTTCCTGCTGAAGCGCGACTTTTGTGGAAAGGAAAGGCAAATTGTCGAACCCGTTTGCCTCGTCGAGGTTCGCGGAATAGACTTCGTTCGTTCTCATCACGTTCTCTTTCAGCACGGGGATATATCCGGAAGCTGCGGAGAATTCCGCCTGGAAATCGACGGACGTCGTGAGGTATTTGACGAAGAGCCAGCTTGCGAGCACCTCCTGAGGATCATCGCTCTTGAAGATGCAGACCGACGGACCCTGGGAGATCGCCTTGGGCGCGGAGGGATTTTGCTGGGGGATGGGCGCGATGCCGACCTCGAAAGGATATTCCCCGTCCACTTTGTCGGGAAGCTGATGGCTTGCGCCTGCGGAGGAGCCGATGCACATCATGGCGCGGTTGCCGGTCGTTGCGACAAAGAGCCCGGAGGTGTAGGTCTTATAGATCTCCTGCGTGGTGAAGTAGCCCTTCTTGTACCATTCCGCGAATTTTTGCACGAAGTTGCGGTTCGTTTGGTTGTCAAAGAGATAGTTGTCGCCCTCGCTCGCGGTGTAGGGAGAACCGTACTGTTCGCACATCGTGATGAACCAGTTCGCCTCGGAGTCGTAACCGAATCCATAGACATGTTCTTTCACCGTACCGTCGGAGTTCATGACGTCGGGATAGGTCTCCTGGATCTGGGCGCATACCTCTTCCATCTCGTCCCACGTGGTGGGGACTTTCCAGCCGTTCTTATCGAATTCGGTCTTGTTGTAATACAGAACCTCGGTCGACTTGGAGAAAGGAAGGGTGTACATCTTAGATCCGTCATCGAAGGCGTAGCCCTCTTCCCAATAACCGGGGATGAAGTTCCCCTGCTCTTCCTCGGTGATGGCGAGATTGACCTCCGTCCCGTCTGTCCGCGTCACTTTGAAGTCCTCATAGGCGCCGCCCGGCAGGAAGTCGTTGAGGGGCTGCACCGCATTGGCGCTGTTGTACAGCGCAACATGGTCGGGATAGCAGTACGCGATGTTGGGCTGGTTGCCCGCGATGATCTCGGTGTAGATCTGGTCTCTGACGTCGTCGTAACCGCCGACCTGCTCATGTTTCACCGTGATGTTGGGATACAGCTTATTGAACTCGGCAATATAGTCGTTGAGCACCGCTTGAAGGCTGCGCGCGCCGGTTGCGCCCATCGCGTGATAGAACTTGATGGTGACGGGGGTTTCGGTATCAAAACCGATCTCCGGCATCTCGAAGTCGGGTTTCACGCTCTGACCGCAAGCCGCAAATCCTACTGCCAAGGTGCAAGCCATTACGCCCGCAAGCAAAACTGTGCCGAATCTTTTCTTCATGTTGTTCTCCTTATATTTTTAATTTTTTCCTGAGTAATGGATCCTTACGGCCCTGCGGGGACTTAGCCCTTGAGACCGCTGCGGGATACGCCGCGCATGATATATTTGCGGAAGAAGATGAAGACCAGAAGAAGCGGGATCGTCACGATCATGACGGCCGCCATCTGGGCGGGATAGTTGGTCATGTTCGTGGCAAGATCGACGAACGAGGCGCCGCGCAGGCCGACTGTGACCAATTTATGCGCCGCGTCGTTTGCAACGAGGCGGGGCCAGATATAGGAGTTCCAGGCCCCCATCATCTTTAAGATCGTAATGGTGACGAGCGTGGGCGCCGAAAGCGGGATCATGACCTTCCACAGATATTTCAGATCGCTCGTCCCGTCTACCTTTGCGGCGAGATACAGTTCATTGGGGATCTGGAGGAAATTCTGCCGCAGCAGATAGATATAGAACACGCTGACGAGGAAGGGCACGATGAGCACGGTAAAGGTATTCAGCCATCCGAATGTGGAAACCGTGATGTAGTTGGTGATGGTGAAAAGTTCGCCGGGGATCATCATCGTTGCAAGCAAGGCCGCAAAGAGCGCGTTCTTTCCCTTGAAGTCGAGCCGGGCAAACGCAAATGCGGCAAGCACCGTCACGACAAGAGAAAGCAGCGTGGAGACGACGCCGACGATGCAGGTGTTCAAAAACAGCCTGCCGAGGTCGAGATCGCCCGTAAACGCCGTTGCATAGTTGCTCCATGCAAACTGCTTCGGCCAAAGCGTAGGGACCGTCTGGTTATATTCCGTCAGCGTTTTGAGCGACGAGATGAGCATCCAATAGAACGGGAACAGGACGGAGATCGCGATCACCGTCAGGAAAGCATAGAGGAGGAACTGCACGATGAAGCGCATCACCTTTTGCTTTTTGGAGATCTTCTTGATATCCCGCTCGTGCATCGTCTTTTGCAAGGTATTTTCCGCAGGCTCCGAGACTTCATTGACCGCGTCCGGATTTTTTACGTTTTCCATTGTATTTCCTCCTTAGTAATGGACTCTCTTCTTGCTGACGTACAGGTTGATCATCGTAACGGCAAAGATGATGGCAAACAGGATCAACGCTGCGGCGCTTGCGCGGCCTTGGTTCGTGTTGATGTTGTCGTAGATGAACCCGACCATCGTGTTGAGAGAGCGCGGTGCGCCCACGGGGCCCATGTTTTCGTTGAAGATACCGACGACGCTGGAGTATTCCTTGAAACCGCCGATGAAACCGGTGATCACGACGTATGCGATCATCGGCGAAAGGAGCGGCACGGTGACCCGCCAGAAGATGCGGAGGCGGGAGGCGCCGTCTACCTTTGCCGCGTCGTAATATTGCTTATTGACGCCCTGCAGGCCGCCGAGGAGGACGAGGATCTTGAACGGCAGCGCATTCCAGACAATATAGATGATCAGCACCCCCATATTCGCCCAATAGTTGGAGCCTGCATTGACCCAGTTGATGCGCGTCCCCCCGAAGGCTTCGATGATCGTATTGATGATGCCGATGGAGCTGTAGTTCGGGGCGTCGCCGATCATCTGGAACATCGTCATGAAGACCATGCCGATCGCGATGGAGTTCGTGACATAGGGCAGGAAGAAGATCGTCTGGAAGACTTTCTTCAGCCACTTGATGGAGTTGAGCGCGACCGCAATGATGAGCGCCAGCATCGTGGAGATGGGCACTGTGATGACCGTCAGCAGCATGGTGTTGCCGAGGCAGGTCAAAAATCCGCTGTATTGCGCAACCGCCGTAAAATTGCTGAACCCGAATTCGAACGTCATGCCGCCGAGCTCACGCGCGCTGTCGTAGTTCTTTAAGAGCGACATTCTGATCGTGTTGAAGATCGGCCAAACCGTAAAGATCAGCAGGAGCACGATCGTCGGCAGCAGATACAGCCATGCTTTCCATTGGTTTTTCTTTTGGTCCATGGGTCACTCCTTGCTCTCTGTTTTTTCGCCGTCTTCGGCGGGGATCGCCTCTTGCGGTTCCTGCCCCTCCTGCTGTTCCGCGGGAGCCTGCTCCTCTTCCGGCGCGCTTTCGGGCGCCTTTTTCTTGGGCAGGATGTCTTTGATCTTCGTGAAGAAGCTCTTCTTTTCCGCGACGGGAGCGTTTGCGCGAATCTTGTCGTCCGCCTCCCGCGGAAGAGGTCCTTCATGGGCGGAATAGAATTCTCCCTCCTCTTTCATCTGGGCGACCATCGCCTCATGCGCTTCGACCTGTTTTCCGAAGTAAACGCGCTCTTCCGTCTCCTTATTGAAGAGGAATACCTTGTGTTCTTTCAGATCGAATTTGGCCACGCCGTCATGGATCTTGCCGATCTCGTCCGAAGAGATAATGGAGCGGATGAGCGGGTTGATCGAAGCGGGGTGGGTGGAAACGATGGAAATATCCCTGCCCATCACGTCGATCCCGGAGACCGCGCAGGTGAGCCTGCCCTTGTCATTGAGGGTAAAGCCCTCGGGACGGATGCCGACATAGACGTCTTGGTCTTCCACTCCCTTCACGTCGAGGACGCACTCCTCGCCGATGTACAGCTTTTCGCCCACTACGCACCCGCTGAGCACGTCGATGGGCGGCGTGCCGAGGAACTTTGCGACGAACAGATTGGCGGGATCGTCATACACCCACTGCGGTTTGCCCGTCTGCATCACGACGCCGAGTTTCATCACGACGATATAATCGGAAATGGACATCGCCTCTTCCTGGTCGTGCGTGACGAAGATCGTGGTGATCTTCGTGTCTCTCTGGATCCGTCTGATCTCTTCGCGCGTCTGCAGACGGAGTCGTGCGTCCAAATTAGAAAGAGGCTCGTCCAAAAGAAGAACGCGCGGCATTTTGACCAGTGCGCGGGCGATCGCAACACGTTGCTGCTGCCCGCCCGAAAGCTCAGACGGCTTGCGGTTCATGTATTCGTCGATCTGGACGAGCTTCGCGACTTCGTTGGCACGAACCAACATTTCTTCTTTGGAGAGCCTGTTTTCCCCTTTCAGATTTTGCAAAGGGAACAAAATATTCTGTTGTACCGTCATATGCGGATAGAGCGCATAATTCTGGAAGACGAGGCCGATCCCTCGGTTCTCCGGCGAAAGCGACGTCACATCGTCGTCGCCGAAAAAGATTTTTCCGCCCGTCGGCGCTTCCAGTCCGCTGATCATAAACAGCGTGGTACTTTTGCCGCAACCGGACGGTCCCAAAAGGCCGATCAGTTTGCCGTCGGGGATCTCAAGGTTGAAATCGTTGACGGCCACCACTTCGCCATTCGGGTCCTTCTTGTTGCGACTCGGGAAGATCTTGGTGAGATGTTGCAAAACAACTTTCATAGCTACTTCCTTTCCTGTTGTGTTTTTCAATATATCTTATCGATCTATTGTTGCTCTTTTGCGCTCTCGACTTCCGCTTTGTGCAGGAGAGCCTTCTTCTCGTTCAATTCTTCTTCCGAGTCATAGATGATCTGCAGTTTCATATCCGCCGTTGCGGTCCCCGCGATCAGGTCATGGATGGGCGTTCTGTTTTTCGTTGCAAAAAACAGGATCGTGTTCAGCAACAGGAGTGCGGCGAGCAGGATGAGCGCCAGCAGCCCCAGACCGCCGAAAAAGAAGAGGAATGCAAGCAGGACGGGAAACATGGTTTCGATCGTGTATTTCCCGAGGATCGTCCTTGCGAACAGCGCGATCCCCGCGATCTTTACACAGTTCGGGCGGACAACGCAGATCGCAAATACCTTCTTCCCCACCGTCTGTCCGTTTTTCAGGATAAGCGGCACGATAAATTCCAATACGATGTAGGCGAGCAGGATCCCGATCGACGCCAACATGAATAACAGCGAGTAGACATATTGGTATTGGGCGTTGACTTTTTCGACGGGGACGAGATCGTGATAAGCGAGGTACGCCTCTTCCATCGCGCCGTCCCGGTTTTCCGAACGGTCGAGCTCCAGCATCAGATCGCCGAGGGTTGCGTCCTTGCCGTCCTTTGTGAGCGTATAACCGTCTTCGGTCTCCCGATAAACATAGCCGTAGTGCGCCGCCACATCCGGGACATAATCCTTGCGGAAATCTTCCCATTCGGCATAGTATTCGTTCGCGAGATCTTCCTCGGCGTTATAGTTGCAGATCAGGGAGATGATCCACATGAAGCCGGTCGCGAGCACGGCGAGCAGGATCGCATCGAGCAGCCAGGCAGAGGCGCGCTTTATGATGCCGATCTTTCTGAGTTCGAACATTCCGTCTCCTCCACGGCATTCACTGCCAAAGGGAACTCATGAGTTTTTTGCAGGAATATTATAGCACATTCTCCGTCCATAAAGCAATGGTTTCAAGAGAAAATTTTTCACGGACGGCAATATTTTTTTCGGACAATCCGTCCGCGGCGCCGCGCCTTTTCCGCTACTTTCTGCGCCGCAGCACGGCGGCTGCCGCCGCAAGAGCGATCGTCACCATTGCCGCACCCGCGCCGCCGATCACGCCGCCGCAACCGCTCTTTTGCGGCGGCTCGGAAGGCTGCTCTCCGGGTTTGGGATCTGGCTCTGCGGGCTCCGGTCCCACAGGATCGGGTTCCGCGGGCTCGGGATCGACGGGATCGGGCTCTGCGGGCTCCGGTTCCTCGGGAAGGCTCCAGATCATTTCCGCATATTCGGGATGGTCGATGAAGGGATTGCGGTTCCCCTGGATCCCGTAGACCGCGGTGTTGCGCGCCGTCTCGATCCCATCGACGGGATCGAGCTCGTTCCACTTGAGCAGCAGCGCGATCGCCGCGTCTTCGGAGGCTGCCGATATGACGTTCGTAAACCGCAGCGTCCCGAAATAGCGGAAGTTGTTGCTTTCCCCGTCCGTCGTGCCCGAGACGTTTTTGTAGGTATTATAGTGCGTGTAGACATAGAAGACGATCCGCGCCACGTCGCCCTTGACGCTGTCGAGCGGTTCGAAGACGCCGCCTGCATAGCGGCCGCCGAGCCTGGAGTTTTCCCCGCTCTCGGCCTTGGAGTACGCCTCCGTCCCACCGGAAACTTCCCCGTATTTCTTGTCGCCGCGTTCGCCGTTCAGGCTCATCTCCGAAGGGCGGATATGATGGAGATCCCCTCCCCCGCCTCCTTCATTGTTGCCGATGCTCCTCCACAGCCCGTTGGAAAGAGACTTGCACCAGACATGTTCGCGGTTCCATCTGCCGACATGATTGCTGCTTCCGATGTACGTCGTGATCGTTTCATGGGTATAGAATTCCATGATCCCCCCGCCGCTCTCCGTCTCTTGGAGGGGCGGATCGGTGACCGGAGCGTAATCTCTGCAATCTCCGTAGGTCGAATAATAGGTATGCGTGGTCGTAATGAGATCGTGGAGCTGGCCGAGGAGCTCCTCTCCGCCCCCGGCGGTGACGGGAGCATAATAATCCGTATCCGCGCTTACGCTTTCCGGGAGGGAAACGGCGCCGAGAAGGGACGCGCCCGCGCCGATCGACAGCGCCAACGCAAACGCGGGGAGGTTTTTGATCATCTTTCGCATGGGGGTATCTCCTTAGTGATCGGGCTCTACTGCGCCTGTTCGGCCCGGCGGCGGAGCCAGCATTTTCTGCACATCGGCACATAGCGGCTGTTCCCGCCGATGCAGATCTGCGAGCCCTCCGTCACGATCCTGCCGTTGTCGTCGATCCGCGCGTTGACCGTCGCCTTTGCCCCGCAGGTGCACACCGACTTGATCTCGCTGATGGATTCCGCGATCTCGAACAGCCGCTTGCTGCCCGGGAACAGGTGGGTCGTAAAGTCGGTGCTCAGCCCGAAGCAGAGGACGGGGATGTCCCGCTCGATGACGATGTCGGCGAGCTGGTCCACCTGCTCGGGAGAGAGGAACTGGCATTCGTCGACGATGACGACGTCGCAGTCGGAATAAGAGCGCAGATAGGTCTCATAGAGATTCTCATCCTCCCCGACGGAAACGGCCTCCTGGCTGAGCCCGATCCGCGACATGACGACGCCATCGCCGTCGCGGTTGTCGATGGCGGGCTTGAGGAGGAGCACCTTCATGTTGCGCTCTTCGTAGTTGAACTTCGTGATGAGCGCCTGCGCCGTCTTGGAGCAGCCCATCGCGCCGAATTTGAAATAGAGTTTTGCCATAAGATCATTCCACGATGCCGTAGATCAGCGGCTCCGCCTCCGGCTGCTCCTTGGAGATCTCCGTCGCGCCGAGGATCAGCTTCTCCGCCTCCGCGAACGCAGCGCGGCTGTTTGAGCAGAGGACTGCGACCGTCTCTCCCGCGGCGACGGGATCCCCCGTCTTCTTGCGGAGCAAGATGCCCGCGGAGGGGTCGATCTCATCTTCGGCCGTGCTCCTGCCTGCGCCGAGGGCGAGGCTCGCGAGCCCGTACGCCTCGGTGTCCGTCCGTGCGATATAGCCGCTCTTCGCGCTCTTGACTTCGTAAGTTTCCCTTGCCTTCGGGAACTGTTCGGGATGTCTGATGAGCTCTGCGTCGCCCCCCTGCGCCGCGACCGTCTCGGTCAGCTTATGGAGGGCGCTTCCGTCGCGGATCGCCCCCTCTGCGAGGCGGCGGCATGCCTCGGGCGAGCCCTTGCCCGCGAGGGAGAGCATGTATGCCGCGAGGGTCAGGCAGACCTCGGTGAGGTCTTCCGGCCCGTGCCCGCGCAGCGTCTCGACCGCTTCGATCACCTCGAGGGAGTTGCCGATGGCATAGCCCAAGGGACGGTCCATGTTGGTGATGAGCGCGACCATCTTCTTGCCCGCGTTCTTGCCGATATCCACCATCAGACGGGCGAGCTCGGCGCTCTTTTCGACGCTCTTCATGAAGGAGCCGCTTCCAGTCTTGACGTCGAGGACGATGCAATCGTCGTCCGCGG
>CANPZH010000023.1 GCA_947589335.1 uncultured Clostridia bacterium
TCTCTCACGCCGAAAGTACTTGGCCCAGCGCCCGGGAGGATAGGTAGTTGCCACCTTCAAGACGAAACAACGGAAGCGCCGAAAGGAGCTTCCGTTGTTTTATGCGAAAAAGTTTTCAAAGAGCTTCACTTTTGGGGCAAGCCGCAACCGTTTATCTTCGGGAGAACGTTGAGCCGCTTTGCGGCTTTACACGTTTGTTAAGCTCTCTCACGCCGAAAGTACTTGGCCCAGCGCCCGGGAGGATAGGTAGTTGCCACCTTCAAGACGAAACAACGGAAGCACCGAAAGGGGCTTCCGTTGTTTTATGCGAAAAAGTTTTCAAAGAGCTTCACTTTTGGGGCAAGCCGCAACCGTTTACTTTGGGAGAACGTTGAGTATGAGCGTAGTTCTTATATGTCATTCCGAGCCGGAAAGGCATATACGGAGTGCGAATAGATTGTCCGCGAGGAATCTCTACCTCAGATTCCTCCTCCCTTCGGTCGTCGGAATGACGTTGAGAGAGAACATCGCCGGAATGACGTAGTTGGCAACCCCTTGGCGCCCCTGTAGGGGAGCTGTCGAGGCATAAGCCGAGACTGAGGGGGTGTTGTTTCTAATCACGTCATTCTGCCCTGCGCGAAGTTCTGATTCTCCAAGCGCGGCACGAGCGCCAACGGCGCGAAGTTACGCATGTGAGGAATTTCAAATACGTCATTCTGAGCGGAACGAAGTGGAGTCGAAGAATCGCACTTTATTATAATGCGGTCCATGTTTCGACTGCGCTCAACATGACGTAAAGAACGGCGCGGCGCGGCTTTGCCGCGCCGCGCCTGCTACTTCGTCGCATGCGCTCCTCATGCTACCCAAGGAACCATGACAGTAGAATAGCGGGACAGTGTGACGTATTAAGAATGTCGCCGGAATGTAGCAAGAGGAACGGTCGTCGGAATGACGTAGGAGAAGGACAGTCGTCGGAACGACGCAGAATAAAGCACGTTGGAACGGAGTGGGGCGGGAGGCAGTCGTCGACATATAAGATAGGCAAGTGCGAAATATCGCCACGGTTTTCGAGCCGCGTACTTGACAGAGAGCGGAAAAGTGTTATAATAGGGGCATGGAAGCGGGACTTCGGAAAAGGGTCGTCGGTACCTTCAAATACGGCAGATTGCTTTCAAAAACCGACCTCGTCACCCGTCTTGCGGCAGCGGGGGTCAACATCCCGATTCTCGCCTTCCTATTTTGGATCGTGTTTACTGAGAAGTCGGTCTATATCATTGTGGGAGGGATCATCGGGGGCCTGTGGCTTTTCGCTGTCCTCTGTCTGCTTGCAGGCGCTATTTCCGATCTTCTCAACCGGCGGCTCATCGATGACGTTCTGAAACGCAGCGATCTCTCGGAGGGGAAGATCGCCGATTTTCGCACCCCATCCCTTCTTTTCTTGAAAAAAGTCCGTCTTGAAGTGTCTCTTTCGGGGCGCGTCCTTTCCAAGACGTTCCGTTTGGCGGATCGAACGCTCTATCGGGGACTTCGGGAGGGGAGGATGACTGCGCTCTACTCCGCCTCCCGAGACGCCGTGGTCGTCATACAATAGAAGGGGAGATTTAAGAGGCGGCGCGCTTGAAAAATCAAGCGCGCCGCCTCTTAAATGTGAGACCGTATTGTGTTTTTCCGTCATTTACGGACGAGGAGGCGTTGCTTTGAGATTCCTCCTCCCTTCGGTCGTCGGAATGACGTGGGAGAGGACAGTCGCCGGAATGTGGCAGGAGGAACGGTCGTCGGAATGCAGCAAGAGGAACGGTCGCCGGAATGGCATAAAGACTTTACTCGATCAATTCGGCGTAATGGATACAGTCGAGCGCAGACAGGGCTTTGATGATATCCTGATGACTTGTCTTTTGAAGCTCCTTCCCCGTGACGGTGAGCAGCACAGTGTAGACGCCGAGCCCCGAATTCGCATAGGCGGGGTTTGCCTCGAGGTTGTCGATCTTGAGACCGAACTCGCGCACTGCCGCCATGAATTCCTGCAGGCTGTTGCGGGCCTTGAGTTCGAGGTGGATCTCGAAATGGTTGGACTTTTTACGGATGTAGCTCTCCAGTTTGGAGAACGCGAGGAGCCCGATCATCAGCGCGAAGAACCCGATCAGGGCGGCAGTGTAGAGCCCGAAGCCGAGAATGGCGGAGATGATCGACATCGCCCAGAGCCCGACCGAGGTCGTCAGCCCCTTGATCTGGTTTTTGGAGGAGAAGATGATCGTATTTGCGGTGATGATCGAGATTCCGATCATGACGGCCGCGGAGAGGAAGGAAAATCCCACTTTGAGCACGGTGATGAAGTAGACGTCGCCGATCCCCGCGAACATCGACCCGATGGATAGGACGATCATCGTTCTCAGTCCCGCCGCGTGGCGGTTTTGCGCGCGTTCGCAGCCGAGGATCGTCGCCATCACGATCACGACGAACGTTTTGAGGGCGGTAGAGGCGATGTTGACCTCCATCGACCATTCTCCGAGCCATTTTGCGATCAGATCCGTTGCCATGGTGTTTACCTCTTATTGATGAATTTTTTGCGGTTGTATTCCGAACCCGCGGAAGTTTCGGTCGCCTCGAGGAAGGCCTCCTCTTCTGGGGACCGCGCATATTCCTTGACGGAGAGTTCCTTCTGGATCTCGATGAGGCGCTCTTTCAGGGCCGAGACTTCGTCCTCGCGGGTCGGGGGAGCGGGCTGCGCCTCCTCTTCCGCGGGAGCGCCGTACGAGCCGGACAGATAGAGCGAGAGCTTGGCGAGCGCGGGGCCGATCAGCTCATACAGGATGCTCGACGACAAAATCACGGTCTGGAGCAACTCGCCCATCTCGCCGCCGAGGATCCGCGCGCCGAGCGCCGCAAGCCCGATCGCAACGCCCGCCTGAGGCGTCAGGGCGAGCCCGAGGAAGTTCCGCACGCGCTTTTCCTTCTTGACGATCGCGCAGCCGAGGAATGCGCCCAAATATTTCCCCCCGATCCGCACGACGAAATAGAGCGCGCCGATGAGCAGGAGGGGCACCCCCGCGATGGAGTGCTCCACGCTGACGAGGGCGTCGAGACGGAATCCGAGGCCCGACTTGACGAAGAAGAGCAGGAGGATGGGCGGGCTGAAATAGTTGAGCTGTTTGAACAGCTTGTCGTCGTTCGACACATTGATGTAGACGGTGCCCATCGCCATGCAGCCGAGGAGGGGGGAGACGTCTACGGCGGCGCCGATTCCGCAGATCGCAAAGAGAAGCGCGATCGAGACGATCAGACGGTTGTCGGTAGACCGCTTTGCCATCAGGAATTTGAGGAGGAATCCGCAGCCGACGCCGACGGCGATCATCAGAAGATTCCAGCCGAGGGGGATGAAGATGTCGGCGGCAGAGAATCCGCTGCCGAGGGAGGCCAGCGCGACGGAGACCGCAATGCTGTATGCCACGAGGCTCACGACGTCGTCGAGGGCGACGACGGAGAAGAGGGTATTCACGAAGTCGCCGCGGGCGTGCGTCTGGCGGATGGTCATCATCGTCGAGGCGGGCGCGGTCGCGGAGGCAAGTGCGGCGAGAATGATCGAAAATGCAAGCCCGAGATGCAGAATGAAGTAGGTCAGCACAAAGACGAGCACGGAGGCGGTCAACGCCTCAAACAGGGTGATGACGATCACCTTGCCGCCGTTTTTCCGCAGCATGGGCAGACGGAAATATTCCCCCACGCTGAACGCGATGAAGGCGAGGGCGATGTCCGAGATGAAGTCCATGCCCTTTGAGACCTCTTCGGGAATGAGGTCGAGGCAGTAGGGCCCCAGCAAGATCCCCACGAGGATATAGGCGGTCACATTGGGCAGCTTCAGAAGTTTTGTGATCCGTGTGCCCAAAAAGCCCGCGAGCAACATGATCGCAACGGCGATGATCACGACCGGAACGGGAGACGTCTCCGCCAGTCGCTTGTAAAATTCATCCAACAAAAGAAAGGACCTCCTTAACTGTCCCCTTGCACGGTTTCGTCCGCCCCCGGCTTGCGGCTGCAGGGCGCCTACGCCTTTGAACGCTTCTGTGAATTTTGTGTGCTCTATTATAGCACAGCCGATCGGGTTTGACAAGAGCTGTTTGCAATTTTCATAGGTTTCAAAATTTTTTAGCGGCAGAGAAAGGAAAGACGGCGGAGCGTTCCGCCGTCTTTTCTCTGCGGGAGGGTTCTTTTCCGCGCCGGATTCGAGCGTTGAAAGTTTTTGGACAAAAAAAATAATCAACCGCCGGAACGTTTGATTATTTTCAGTTTCTCATTTCGGGAACGATGTTGATGATTGTGCCGATCGCTTGTCGGATTTGGTCGGGAAGTTTTCGGTAATTGACGATCATTCGCATTTCGCTTTGGGTCAGCGGCATGATCGCTTCGTCCTCCGCGAAAAACTGGGACAGGCTGACGCCGAGCGTTTCGCACATCAATTCCAAATGCTTAATGGATGGCGGCGTTCCGCGCGAAAAAGTGTTCGCCAACGTGGATTGGTTGATCCCGGAGAGCTCCGCAAGCCGGTAAACGCTCATGTTCCGCTCCAACCGCAGCCGGTTTAATTTCTCTATAACGTCCATTGCAACGCCCCTTTCCTTTTTTTGAGTACATTTTACTACAAAATTCAACTATATTTTTCCAAAATTGAGTTGACATTATAGTTAAATTAAACTATAATGTCAATCGGAAAACATTTTTAGGGAGGGAAGCAATGAAAAAGAGATTTTGGGTCACTCTTTTGGCAGCGATCGCGGCGCTTTGCATGGCGTTCGGTCTTGCGGGATGCGATTTATTTGGGAGCGGAAAGGGCGAGCAAGGCGGCTCACAGAAGCCCGATGAGGGTGGCTCGCAAACGGAGCAAGGCGGCTCACAGAAGCCCGATGAGGGTGGCTCGCAAACGGAGCAAGGCGGAGAACAAAAGCCCGATAAAGGCGAATTGCCCGTCCTTCCCGAAAAAGTTCGTTCTAACAATGGACTTTATTTTACGCTCAATGATGACGGAAAAAGCTACAAGGTCAGCAAAGGAGAATGGTCGGGAACAAATCTCGTCATTCCCGGTCTTGTCAAGGGTGCACCTGTGACCTCGATTCGGAATTCTGCGTTCTATGGTTGCACGGAACTTAAAAGCGTGACGATCGAAAATGGTGTGATTTCGATCAGAGCGTCTGCGTTCGAGGGTTGCACGGGACTTACTGAGATCGAAATTCCCGACAGCGTGACATCGATCGGAAATTCTGCGTTCCGAGAGTGCACGGGACTTACTGAGATCGAAATTCCCGACAGCGTGACCTCGATCGGAGATTATGCGTTCTATGGTTGCACGGGACTTACAAGCATAACATTTGGAGAAAACAGTTCGTTGACCTCGATCGGAGATTATGCGTTCTACTATTGCACGGGACTGACGAAGATCGAAATTCCAGACAGTGTGACCTCGATCGGAAATTCTGCGTTCCGAGAGTGCACGGGACTTACTGAGATCGAAATTCCCGACAGCGTGACCTCGATCGGAGATTATGCGTTCTATGGTTGCACGGGACTTACAAGCATAACATTTGGAGAAAACAGTTCGTTGACCTCGATCGGAGATTATGCGTTCGAGGGTTGCACGGGACTTACGGAGATCACGATTCCCGATAGCGTAACTTTGATTGGACCTTACGCGTTCTACATGGTATCTCTTCAAAAGGTTTATTTTGAAGATCCGAACGGATGGATTGCATGGTATGAATCACCTCTAATAGGGCTTGAAGACCCGGAAACCGCTGCTGACCTATTGAGTAATGCTATGACTACTTGGATGAAGAAAAATTGAATTTTGGGAGGATTTATGAAAATGATCCATAAAAATGAATGTCAGTATGTTAAAAATGAATTGCGCATGCGTGTTCAGATGATGTATTCGAATAGCGTAGGATTTATCACCGCTACGTTGGCCATTTGGACAATCGCCACGGGAATTATCTGTTCGGCTTTGAAAGAAAATACGCTTTGTACTCCATGGTTTACTTGCATAGTATTGTTTTTAATGATAACGCCTGCCATCATCGCGATTCCCATAAGCATTAAAAGCGGGGACAATTTGTCTCGTGTCGCCCAGTTATCTGCTTTTATTCGGGTATTTTTTGAACTCCCGTCTCTTATTAACGAAAAGGAAGATGGTTGTTTTGTATATGAAACAGCGTTAGGAGCAGCGGTGCATGATAATAAAAATGGAAACGGGGTAAATATTAAACTTTTTAATGTGGAGTTCTTCTTTGTTGTGTTGCTTTCTATTGCTTTGACCACGTCTCTTCTCGTTTATTATTGTTTATCTCAGTATGTCCTTGGAGTGATTATTGCGGGCGTATTCATTGCATTGCAACTATACATACTTTTCATCGTGCGCAAAGCTTCAAGCGTAAATAAAAATTTTCTTAAAGCGCGCACCGAAAGCATATCTGATTTTATCAAAATCGCTATTTCATTGGAAATAATAAGTGCGGACAATGCCAAATCGTATGAAGAACTGTGCCAACGGATATCCCTATCTTCACCCATCAAAGAAGTCGTCTGCGACAACGGGATGCTAACGGGCGACGCAATGAACAAAAACTTATAGCTTTTCTTCGTGAAGGGCACTAAGACGGCGGAGCGTTCCGCCGTCTTTTCTCTGCGGGAGGGTTGATTTTTCACCGCGCTTCGGTTATAATGGAAGCAGGCGGAAGACGGTCCCGAGAGACCGGATCGGTCCCATACGGATCCGGACCTCCCATGCGGCGAAGAGCGCCCAAGGGGGGTCCAAGAGGGAAGCACAGTGCAGAATTTCGGCGAAGCGATCAAAACATTCAGAAAATCTTCCGGGCTGACGCAGACGCAGTTTGCGGACAGGCTCGGCGTACACCTGCAGACCATCTCCAAATGGGAGCGCGGTCTGCTCGCGCCCGATTTCTCTCTTTTGGGGGAGATCGCCTCCGTCCTCTCCGTTTCGCTGGAGGCCCTGCTCGGGCTGCCGCAGAGCGAAGAGACCTTCACGGGCAGCTTCGACATGGCGTCCTTCGGGAGGGCGCTCGCCGAGGCGCGCAAAAAGAAGAACGAGAGCCAGAGCGAGCTCGCCGAGGCGCTCGGCGTCTCCACCGACAACATCTCCAAATGGGAGCGCGGCGTGATCTGTCCCGACGCCTACGAACTTGTTTCCCTTGCGACCCACTTCGACCTGCCCGCCTCGAAGCTCTACTTCGGGATCTGCGAGGAGACGGAGGTCGAGTCGCCCGCGCAGTGGCGCCGCCGCAAGCGGCTGCACATTCTGTGGTTCGTCTGCGCCGTCTTGCCGCTGTGCGCGATCGTCGTCGTGCTCTCCGTCCTGCTCGCCGTCCTTCCGAGAACGGAGCTCGCCGAGAGAACGGAGTTTTCCATCAATTATTGGCTGTGCGGCGGCGCGTTCCGCACCGAAGTTGCGGGGACCATTCGCGCGGAGGACGGAGAAGTCACCCTGGCGGTCCCCCAAAAGGAGGGGAGCGAATTCCTCGGCTGGTACCGCTCTCCCGATTACGCCGGAGAGCAGGTCCGTTCTATCGTGTGCGAGGGGGAGGATATCTCCGTCTATGCAAAGTGGAGCGACCTCTCCTATGAGATCCGCTATGAACTCGGGGGAGGGGTGCTCCCCGAGAACAATCCCGCGCTCGTCACGGCGGCGGAGTCCCTCCCGCTGAACGATCCCGTGCGCAAGGGCTATCTCTTCCTCGGCTGGTTCGACGCCCCCGAAAACGGCGTGCACTACGAGCGCGTGGGCGGCGAGGGCGCGAAAAACCTCACCCTGTATGCGGTTTGGCAGAAGTGCGATACGACTTTCTCTGTCCGCTATGAACTCGGCGGCGGGGTGCAGGCAAGCGGGAATCCCCTCCGTCTGGCGGCGGGGGAGATCTGCTCTCTGCATGCCCCCGAAAAGCGCGGGCACGACTTCCTCGGCTGGAACGAGCGCGCCGACGGTTCGGGCAAATATTTCACCGTGCTCTACGGGATCTCGGAAGATATCACCCTCTACGCGATCTATTCCCCCAAAGACTATCTGGTGCGCTATGTCTATGAAGGCGCCTATCCCGGAGAGGAGGTCAACCCCAACCGCATCACGTTCGGGCAGACCGTGCCGCTTCTCCCCGTCTCGCTGTACGGCAACGAATTTTTGGGCTGGTTCACCGCGGAGACGGGCGGGGAACGGGTGGAGACGATCGACGAGGGCAACCTTCCGGAGCTCTCCGTGCTGTATGCGCATTTCCGTCCCAAGACCTTTTCGGTGTTCCTCGACGCGGGCGGCGGCGCCTTCGAGATAGACGGAGAGAGCCTTTCCGAGTACACCCTCAAGGTCGAATACGGACGGCCGCAGACGCTGCCCGAGCCCGTCCGCGAGGAGTATCTCTTCCTCGGGTGGACCGACGAAGCGGGCAACACGGTGAAGGAGATCGACATCTACAATCTCGACGACCTCTCCCTCACCGCCAAGTGGAGGCCGGTCGAACTCCGTTATTCGATCCGCTATGAACTCGGCGGCGGGGTGCAGAACGAAAACAATCCCACGGAAGGGGTCTCGGGCAAGCGGATCAATCTCTACGATCCGCAAAAGACGGGCTATCTCTTCCTCGGCTGGTTCGAAGACGAGGAGGGGCGGGGCACGCGCTATGAGTATATCCCCGAGGACCGGGCGGAGGATATCGTTCTGTATGCGGTCTGGCAGGAGATCAGGACCGTCGGCAGCGCAGACTGTTTCCGCTACGAACGGGGCGCGAACACCGTAAAGATCACGGGCTATACGGGCGCCACCGGAGACAACGTCGACCTCGCGTTTCCCGCCGTCATCGATGGCCTCCCCGTAACGGAGATCATGCAGGAGCGGAGCAGGCTCGAAAGGGCCGTCTTCCATGCGGTCACGATCCCCGAAAGCGTTACGGTGCTGGGCGACAATGCCTTCGCGCGGCTGACGGTGACGGAACCGCTGATGATCCCTTCGGCGGTGGAGCGAATCGGGCGGAGCTGCTTCGAGAAATATGAGGGCAAGATCTGCTTTTCCGAACACGGGTCGCTTTCCCGCATCGGCGACTCCGCTTTCAGAGATGTCCAATTCGGGGAGACGCTCATCCTCCCGCAGGGGGTCACGACCATCGAAAGCGGCGCGTTCAACGGCCTGCGGGCGGACGGCGTGATCCTGCCGGACACGGTGCAGACGATCGGGAGCTATGCGTTCCAGACCGTGCCGTCGGTGACCCTCAACCTCTTCCTGCCCTCATCGGTCGTCTTCATCGACGACAGCGCCTTTGTCCTCGCCCATGTGTATACCACGCTCACGGACGAACAGACGGAGAACTTCAGCGGGAATTGGGCGATGACCGCCGATGTGCACCGCCTCGGCGAAAAGCGGGAGCTGACCCTCTCGGACGGCGGATATACGGAGACGTCTGAAAACTACGGGTTTGTCCTGCCGAGACGCAAAAAGGAGGGCAGCACCTTCCTCGGCTGGCAGAACGGAAAAGGGGAGTTCGTGCCGAATTACTATTTCCCCGAGGTCGACGAGACGCTCTATGCCGCATACGAAGAGGAAACGCCCGCGGACGGGCGGACCAAGGCGCGGGCGATCCCGCTGAAGACGGGCGAAAGCTATGAGATCGCCTATGTCTCCGCGCACCTTGTGTATTTCATCTGGGAAGGGAATGACGCCGTGCTGCAGTTCAACCAGAAATCAAGCAGGATGAACACCTATCTCCTCCGCGACGGAAAGTTAGAGAGTTTTTACCTCTCATGCGAGTGCCGGAAGGGGGATCTGATCTGCATCGGCGGCGACTGGGCGCTCCCCGGGACCGTTCTCTCCTTTACCGTCTCGGCGATCTGACCGAAGAATAATCTTTAAGCTACGCAGCGAAAGGCCCCGACGTTTCCGTCGGGGCCTTTCGCTATACGATCGCTTTCTGCGGGGAGAGCCCGGCGGACCGATTCATAATATTTATTTCCTCTTGACTGTTTTGACGACCTGTGCTATAATCCAAACGTATTTCATCGCATCCAAGCGAAACTACGGATCAGACAGGAGAGAAGAATGAAAAAATTTTTAATGATCGCTTTCGTGCTCATGACGGCGCTGTGCGGCGTGTTGGGGTTTGCCGCCTGCGGAGAAGAGGCGCATGTGCACGATTGGGACAAATGGGTCTCGGACGGCAAGGGCGGCCATATGCGCGTCTGCAAGACGGACAGTTCTCATACGGAGACGGGGAAGTGCGAAGACCATTTCGTCTATAAGACCTCCTCGGCGACCTGCATCGAAAAGGGTGTAACGACCTACGGCTGTGTGGCATGCGGCTACACCGTGACGGAGGAGACGGATCCGCTCGAACACGACTATGGGGACTGGACGTTCGACGCGGAGAAGAAACAGCACACCCGCGTCTGCGCGAACGATCCCGCGCATGTGGAGTCGGTCGACTGCGAATTCGAGGAGACCACCGTCGCGGCGACCTGCGAGGCAGACGGCTACACCCTGTACACCTGCAAGGACTGCGGCGGGAGCTACCGCGGCAACGTGCAGGAAAAACTCGAACACCAGTGGGGCCCGTGGGAGAGCGTCGAAGGCACCGGCACGCATGTGCGCTACTGCCTCCGCGACAGTACCCACAAGCAGGACGGCGTCTGCGACTTCCGTCTCGAAGAGACCGTCGGGGCGACCTGCACGGAGAACGGATACGAGCTGTACCGCTGCAGCGACTGCAAGGGCGAAGAGAAGCGCAACGAGAAGATCGCGCCCGGCCACAACTGGAGCGTCTGGACGTTCGACGGCGACCGTCATGTCCACTACCGCACCTGTCTGAATACGGACTGCAAAGAGGATGCGAGGGAGGAGTTCCCCTGCGAGGGCGCCGGCGTCGAGACGAAGCCCACCTGCGAGGAAGCGGGCTACACCACCTATTCCTGTCCCGTCTGCTACGGCGTCTACACGACGTACGACGAGGCGACCCAGAAGGCGCTCGGGCACACCTACTCCGAGGGGTACACCTCAACGAAAGACGGCTCCCACTACCGCGAATGCGTGACCTGCCGCTACCAAGATAAGCAGGATTGCGTTTACGACGTCAAGAACACCGCGCCCGACTGTACGACGGTCGGCATGTCGACTTACACCTGCCGGTTCTGCGACTACTCCTACGTCTCCGAGACGGCGGAGAGGGGCGCGCACAGCTACGGCGCATGGGAAAACGTGGACGGGCAGACCTACCACCACCGCCTGTGCGACGTCTGCGGGGATGAGGACCGCGAGGAATGCACCTACACGCCCGTCACCGTGAATGCGACCTGCACCGCGGCGGGGGAGACGACCTACGTCTGCAACACCTGCCATGACGTCGACGAGGCGCGCACGACCGTCATCGAACAGCTCGACCACGACTATCCGCTCGACTGGATGCACGTCGAGGGGAGCGAGAGCGGGGTCTCGAGCCACTACCGTATCTGCCGCCGTCCCGGCTGCTCCCACCGCGAGGAAGCGGTCTGCGACATGGAGGAGGTCAAGGGGCTTCCCACCTGCACCACTCCCGCCGACATCTTCCACATCTGCAGCGGCTGCCACTTCACGGAGGACGTGGGCGACGTCGCCAAGCTCGAACACAAGTGGAGCGAATGGGAGCATGTCGCAGTTTCGGAGGGCGGAAAGACCGTGCACTATCATGTGCGCCGTTGCGAGCGCGAGGAGTGCGACGCAAAGACGGAAGGCGGGCCCTACTCCGAGCGGCAGCTCTGCGCGTTTGAGCAGACGACCGTCAATTCGACCTGCCTCACCGCGGGCACGACGACGTTCACCTGCTCCGAATGCCGCTACCATTACACCGAGACGACCGGCCGCGCCCTCGGGCACGATTACGGCGGCTGGGAGCCCGCGGGAGACGGACTGCACATCAAGACCTGCCGCCGCCCCGAATGCGACGGCAACGACGAGGATCCGGGAGTCATCTCCGCGCCCTGCGACATGGTCCGCGGGCAGACCGTGGATCCCACCTGTCTCACCGAGGGCTACACCGTGTGGACGTGCGAGGCGTGCAACCGCACGGAACACCGCGACCCGAAGGCCGAGCTCGGGCACGACTTCTCCTCGAGCGGTTATTACACCAACGGCAACGGAACGCATTATCGCGTCTGCTCGCACGATCCCAACCATCATGAGACCGTGAGCTGTTCGTACACGGAATCGGTCACCGATCCCACCTGCGAAGATCAGGGCTATACGACGCAGACCTGCACGCTGTGCGAATATACGCGCAGAGTCGGCTATCGGGACGCGCTCGGGCACATATGGAAGCTGTATGCGGCGGCGACCGTCTCGACGGACGATCACACCCATATCGCGGAATGCGAACGCTGTCGGACGCGGCAGACCCAGAACTGCGACTACAACACGCGCGTGATCCCCGCGACCTGCACCGAACCCGCGCGGCACATCCATACCTGTACCTTCTGCGAACATGTGTATGAGCACGACGAGGGCTCTGCGCTCGGGCACGCATGGGGGAGCTACGTCTTTGACGCTGCGACCCGCACGCACGACCGCACCTGCACCCGCAGCGAATGCGCCGTCAAAGAGGGCGCGGCGGACTGCGAGGGCACGGTCGTGAGCGTCCACGAGGCGACCTGCAACTCCTACGGCTGGAACAATTACCGCTGCTCCGTCTGCAAGGGAGAATACATCGGCGACACGGGCAGCGAATTCGGCGAGCACAAGTGGTCGCTCGGATGGGAGAGGACGCCAACGGACGAGACGACGCACTTCAAGCGGTGTTCCGCCTGCGGCGAGAAGCGGGTGGAAGAGTGCCGCTTTACGGACACCGGCCGCCCCGCGACCTGCACCGATCCGGGCTTTATCCAGAAATTCTGCCCTTACTGCACGCGCACGATCGCGCGGAACGAAAAGGCGCTCGGCCATGACTTCGGTGACAGCATCAACCCCTGGCAGCCCGATTCCCAAAATCCCGGCAGCCATTACAGGGCGTGCACCCGTGCGGATTGCGGATTCCGCGAAGAGAGATCCTGCACGATGGTCGATCTCTCCAAGGCCGCGACCTGCGATTCCGAGGGGCAGACGGGCAGAATGTGCTCTGCCTGCGGCTATGCGGAGGGCGTGAAGGATCTTCCGAAGCTCCAGCATCAGATGAGCGCCATCACCTCCGCGGGCGACGGCACCCATTTCCAATATTGTCTCCGCATGTGCGGCTACAAGATCACGGATGACTGCACCCTCGAGGGCACCGACCTGGCGGAGGCGACCTGCACCGCTCCCGCGGGAAGGGATCTCAGATGCACAAAATGCAACTATACGATCCACGAGATCACGCAGGCGGCGCTCGGCCACGACTGGGAGCTCATCGGGCAGGCGGACGAAAACATGCACCGCGCCCGCTGCCGCCGCCCGGACTGCGGAGAGACCGCCGAGGGCGCGCACGATTTCACGGACAGCAACCTCTGTGCCGTCTGCCGCTACGACGGGCTGACCTACGCATTCGGCGACAGCGCGCACACCTTCTATGTCGTGCAGGACGACGCGAAGACCCCCCAGACGAAGCGGCTGATCATTCCCGCGCTGTACAACGGCCTCCCCGTGAAGAAGATCCGCCAGTTCGCCTTCCAGAACAACCCGCTCCTCGAGTCTGCGGAGATCGCCGGCTCCGTCGAGGAGATCGAAATGTACGCCTTCTCTTCGTGCGGCAACCTGCAGAGCGTGACCTTCACCGAGGCGGCGGACGGGCCGAAACTGCACACGGTCGGACGGGACGCCTTCTCCTACTGCAAGAAGCTGGCGTCGATCGACCTCCCCACGACCGTGCAGCTCATCGACATGAACGCATTCTACAACTGCACCGCGCTGAAGAGCATCCGCCTGAGCGAGACTGTCCGCATCGAAAACGACGCGTTCACGCTGACGGGGATCTATAACGATCCCGCCAACTGGGACAGAGCCAACCACGCCCTCTATCTGAGCAAACATCTCATCCGCGTGTATCCCGACTTCTCCGGCACGTTTGCCATCGACCCCGGTACGGTCACGGTCGGCGCGGGCGCATTCAGGGATTGCACGCAGCTCACCGCGGTGACGATCCCCTCGAGCGTGACGCACTTCGATTCGGACGCCTTCCTCGGCTGCACGGGGCTCGGGAAAGTCACCTACGAGGGGGACACGAAGCAATGGCTCTCGCTGACCTTCGAGAACGACTACGCAAGTCCGCTCCACTATGCGACCGATCTTTCGATCAACGGCGCGCACGGCACGGTCGACTTCATCCCGCCGAGCGTAAAGGCGATCCCCGCCGGGACCTTCCGCGGCACGGACATCACGGAGATCACGCTCCCTTCGGGCGTGACCTCGATCGGCGCGCATGCGTTTGAAAACTGCCGTCTGCTTAAAAAGATCGTCATCCCCGATACCGTCACCTACATCGGAGAGGACGCCTTCAAAGGGTGCGACCTGCTCTTCGCCGATCCGGAGAACCATGACGGAAACGGCGGGTTCTACCTCGGCCGCCACCTCATCTCCGTGGCAAACGACCAACTTCCCGAAGACGGCGAGTATGCGGTCCGGGCCGGCACCATAACGATCTCTCCGGGGGCATTCCGCGGCTGTACGAATCTCAAGCGCGTCACGATCCCCGAGAGCGTCGTCTGGCTCGGGGCGAACGCGTTCACCGGCTGTTCGCAGCTTGCCTCCGCGGAATTCCTCGGAGCGCCCTCTGCCTTCTTCGCCTACAACATCGGCGGCGCGGGACGTCTGCTCACCACGGAGGAGATCAACGG
>CANPZH010000024.1 GCA_947589335.1 uncultured Clostridia bacterium
ACTTCGCCAATCCCGATGACGAGATGGCGGCGAAGTCCTACGGCTACGTCCTCGACAGCGCCAAGGCGGCCAAGCTCATGGGGGGGAGGAGGATCGTCTTCCACCCCGCGGCGCAGGGAAAGGACTCCCGCGCGGCGGCGTTTGCCCGCACGGAGGACAGAATGAAGGTCCTCAGAGACTATATCTATCTCAACGGCCTGAACGATCTCATCTTCTGCCCCGAGACGATGGGCAAGACGGCGCAGATCGGCACGATCGAGGAGATCACGCAGCTGTGCCTGATCGACCCCGTTTTTACCCCCTGCGTCGACTTCGGGCATGTGAACGCGCGCGAGCAGGGGAGCCTCAAGACGGAGGAGGACTACCGCGTGCGCCTCGGATACATGATCGACCGCCTCGGCTTCGGGCGGATGAAGCACTTCCATGTGCACTTTTCCAAGATCCGCTACGGCGCGAAGGGGGAGATCTGCCACCTGACCTTCGCGGACGACGTGTTCGGGCCCGAATTCGGGCCGCTCGCGCACGTCCTCAAGGAGCTGGAGCTCGAGCCCTACGTCGTCTCCGAATCCGCGGGCACGCAGACGGAGGACGCCGTCTTCATGAAAACGCTGTACGAAGGGCTCGGAGCGTAAAGCATTTTTGGCAAGTTGAAAAAAACCGTTGACTTGCGGGCGGGCATTTGGTATAATATGGGTATGCTGGATGAAAAACTGAGAAAAATTTATCTTGAGACGGGGGCGGACGCCCTCTGGATCGAGACGGATTTTCTCCGCAGATACCTGAGCGGCTTCTATTCGACGGACGGTTACGTCATTCTCGACGGGACATCCCGCACGCTGGTCGCCGATCCGCGGTACATCGAGGCGGCGGAGCGCGCGCTTGCGGGGACGGACGTCAAAGTCGTCAGAGGGGCCTATCCAGAGGCGCTGGAGCTCGTCGGGGGGAAGAAGGCGCTCGGCGTTCCCTTCCCGTTCACCGATCTGAAAAAGGCCAAGGCGCTCGAGCGTGAGGGATTCACCCTCGTCGACTGTATGCCCGCCCTCAAGGCGGCGATGGAGATCAAGACGGAGGAGGAGACCGCGCTCATCCAAAGAGCCTGCACGATCGCGGAGGACGCGCTCATTTCCGTCCTTCCCGAGCTTCGCGAGGGAATGGAGGAGCGGGAGGCGGCGGCCCTTCTCGAATACAGGATGCGCAGCCTCGGCGCGAGCGGGACGTCTTTCGAGACGATCGTCGCCTTCGGCGCGAACGGGAGCGTTCCCCATCACGAGACGGGGGTGACGAAGCTGAAATTCGGCGACGCCGTGCTCATCGACTTCGGCTGCAAGGCGGACGGATATTGTTCGGACTGCACCCGCACCTTCCTCTTCGGGGACGACGGCAGGCACGGCGAATTCAAAAAGGCGTATGCCGAAGTGCTCAAGGCGCACGAGCTCGCGAAGGAGAAGATCGTTCCCGGCATGACTGGGCGGGAGGCGGACGAGATCGCGCGCGGTTCCCTGCGGAAGGCGGGGCTCGCGGAGTACTTCACCCACTCGCTCGGGCACGGCATCGGGCTTCAGATCCACGAATATCCCACGCTTTCGCCGCGCGGAGAGGAAATTTTGCAAAACGGCATGGTCTTCTCGGACGAGCCCGGCGTGTACCTCGCGGGCGAATTCGGGATCCGCATCGAAGACAGCTGCTGTCTGAAAGACGGCAAGACGGTCTCGTTCATGCACAAGACGGACCGCAACCTCATCATTTTGTAATTCTAAGTCAGGAGAATCAAATATATGGCACAGATTATGGCAGGCGACATCAGAAAGGGCACCACGTTCGAATATAAGAGCGGCGTCTACACCGTCACCGAGTTCCAGCACGTCAAACCCGGCAAGGGCGCGGCGTTCGTCCGCACGACCCTGAAAAACGTGGTCACGGGGCAGGTCCTCTCGGATGAAACCTTCAACCCCACGACGAAGCTCGAGACGGCGCAGGTCGAGACGAAGAAGATGACCTACTCCTACAACGACGGAGAGTTCTACTACTTCATGGACGACGAGTTCAACATGACCCCTCTCAACCATTCCCAGGTCGAGGACGCGCTCAAGTATATCCGCGAGAACGACACCGTCACCGTGCGTTTCCTCTACGACAAGGCGTTCTCCGTCGAGCCCGAGAACTTCGTCGAGCTCAAGGTCATCGAGGCGGAGCCCGGCGTGAAGGGCAACACCGCGACCAACGTCACGAAGGCGGCGAAGGTCGAGACGGGCGCGACCTTCCAGGTCCCCATGTTCGTCGAAGAGGGCGATACGATCAGGATCGACACCCGCACCGGCGAGTACATGTCCCGCGTCTGACGCACGGGACAATCCCGCGGAGTCCCGTCCGTCCGGGGCGGGGATCCGCATGCGGCGGATCCGAAGGAAGAGGACAGCTTATGAAATTCGTTGCCCAGAGAGTGCTCGGCGCTTCCCTGAAGGCAGACGGCCGGCTCGTATCCGAAATCGGACGCGGGCTTGTCGTTTTTTTCGGGATAAAAGCGGGAGACGCCGCGGCGCAGGCGCAGCGATGCGCCGAAAAGCTCGCCCATCTGCGTATCTTTGAAGATGAAGCGGGCAAAATGAATTTATCGGTGAAAGACGTCGGCGGAGAGGTGCTGTTCGTCTCGCAGTTCACGCTGTACGGCGACTGCGCGCGGGGGAACCGCCCGAGCTTTACGGAGGCGGAGAGACCGGAACGGGCGGAGGAGCTCTACCGGTATGCGGCGGAGCGGCTGCGGGCGCAGGGCGTGCCCGTCAGGACGGGCGTCTTCGGCGCGGATATGGAGATCGCGCAGATCAACGACGGTCCCGTCACGATCATTTACGAGATCTGAGCCCCGTGGGGGTTTCACGGCGGCGCAGGGGGAGAACATCTTTGAAAGTCGAATTTTTGGGGACGGGCGCGGCAGAGGGGATCCCCGCGCTGTTCTGTCATTGTGCATATTGCAATGATGCGCGCGCGCACGGGATCGTGCGGTCGCGCTCGCAGATCATCTTGGACGGGGAGCTGTCCATCGACTTCCCGCCCGACGCATTCTATCACGCGGCGGTCGGAGGCGCAGACCTGTCCGCGCTCAAATACGTGCTCGTGACCCATTCGCATATGGATCATTTCAACGGCGCGGATTTCACGCTGCGCGGCTATAAGTACGCGAGGGAGATGAAGGAGAAGGAGCTCCTGCTCTTCGGCAGCTGCGAGACGTGCGAAGTCTACTGCGAGAGCACGCGGCGGGAGATGAAGCCGGAGGTGGGGGAGAACATCCGCCTCTATGTGCTCAGCGCCTTCGAGGAGGCGGCGTTCGGCGGCTGGCGGGTCTATCCGATGAAGGCGAAGCACACCTCGCAGGATCCGCTCGTCTTTCTCCTCGAGAAGGACGGAAAGCGGGTGTTGCATCTCTGCGACACCGGGCCGCTGCCCGAGGAGGACTACGACTATCTCGCGGCGGTCGGCGGCGCCCCCGCAGACCTCGTCATTCTCGACTGCACCTTCCTCTTCGAGGAGGGCGGGGAAAACGCCCGCCATATGGGGCTCAAGGAGAACGCGGAAGTCTTGAAGCGGCTCGAGGCGATCGGGCTTGCGGACGGGCGGACGAAGAGGGTCATCACGCACTTTTCGCACAATGCAAAGCCCGACGCGGAGAACCTTTCGCGGGCGGAGCGCACATACGGCGTCATCGCCGCCTACGACGGCATGAAACTCGAAATTTGAACGCCGCATTCCCCCTCTGGGGAGCGGCGGAGGACCTTCGGAAGGGTCTTGCATATGGGATTTTTGGAGAGTTTGAAGAGGATCTTCCGGCGGGAACGGAAGATCGGGATCGCGTTCGGCAGCGGCGGAGCGAAGGGGATGGCGCACCTCGGCGCATTGAAGGCGTTCGAGGAGGCGGGCGTCCGCTTTTCCGTCGTCGCGGGGTCCTCGATCGGGTCCATCGTCGGCGCCCTCTACGCGAAAGGCTACTCCGCGTCGGACATGGTCCAGATCGTCGAAACGCTCAACCGCAAGGAGTTCTCGAAGAACCTCCGTCCCTTCGGCGAACTGACCTTTGCCGAGGAATTTCTCGGGATCTACCTCGAGGGGGGATTCGATACCCTCTCCCTGCCCTTTGCCGCCTGCGCGACGGACGGGACGACGAACGGGCGGGTCGTGCTCTCGGAGGGGAACCTCGCCCGCGCGCTGACGGCCTCCTCGGCGATCCCGCCCTTTTTCCGCGGCGTGGAGATCGGAGGTCGGCGGCTGTACGACGGCGCATTCTCGGACGCGATCCCCGCGGACGTCTGCAAGGACCTCGGCGCCGATTTTGTCGTCGGGATCGACCTCTCCGCCTTTTCCCGCGCGGATCCGCATGCGGAGGAGGAAAGAGGGGCACTCGGGCGGCTGTTCGACGCCGCCAAGACCAAATTCACCCCCGTCCTCAACAAACTGACGACCGTAAAATACAACGAAGACAGCAAATCCCGCGGCTATGAGGCTGCGGATTACATGCTCCGCCCGGATCTCAGCGGCTATCGCGCGACGGACGTCTCCCGCGAGGGGATGTCGAAGATGTTCGAAATCGGCTATGAGACGGCGAAGGCGGAGATGGAGGCGCTCAAGAAGGCGATCGCGAAATGTCCGAAGCGGAAAAAATGATGGGGCAGACGCCCGGAAAGAGGGGACGTCTCAAGAAATATCTGCTCGCCTCGGGCGCGGCGGTCCTCGTGATCGCGGTCGCGCTCATCGCGCACTTCGTCTCCTTCGACCGCTTTCTGCCCGCGGAGAAGATCGCGGCGCGGCAGGAGGGGGAACTTCGGATCCATTTCCTCGACGTCGGGCAGGGCGACTGCACGATGATCGAATTTCCCACGGGCAATGTGCTCGTCATCGACGCGGGCGACGGCGGATTCGCCTCCCGCAGCCATGTTCTGCGCTATCTGAAGGGGCTCGGTCCCGCCTCCGTCTCTCTGCTCGCGACCCATGCCGACGCCGACCACTACGGGGGCTTCCGCACCCTTCTGAGGGCGTACGGCGCGGACAAGATCTATCTTCCCGCGGTGCCGTCCCAGGCGCAGGGCTACCTCGCCTTTTTGGACGCGGTTGCATCCTCCGGCGCGGAGACAGAGACGCTCACCCGCTACGATACGCTCACGGACGGTTCGGGAGCGCGGCTCGTCTGCCTCTCTCCCTATTCGGCGGGGGAGACGGACGAGAACGATTCCTCCACCGTCCTCTATCTCGACTACGGCGGCGTGCGCTGCATGCTCTGCGGAGACATCTCCTCCGCGCGGGAGCGGCGGCTCGTGCGCGAATATCTGCTCGACAGCGCCATCTTCGGGGAGGACGTGCGCCCGGAGGGGGTGGAGATCCTCAAAGCGGCGCATCACGGTTCGGCGGATTCCTCCTCGGCGGAATGGCTCTCCCTGCTGCGGCCCTCGGCGCTCCTCATTTCGAGCGGGAGGGACAATCCCTACGACCTCCCCGCATGGGAGCCGATGGCGCGGTACAGGGAGGCTGTCCCGGACGGGAAGATCTACCGGACGGACGAACTCGGAGACATCATCGTCACGATCTGCGGCGGGAATTATACCGTAACGGTACAGGAGTAAGCATATGAAGATCACAACGGCAGGAGAATCGCACGGCAAGGGGCTGTTCGCCATCCTCGAGGGGATCCCCGCGGGGCTCGAAGTCGACCCCGGGAAGATCGACTTTGAGCTTGCGCGCCGCCAGTCGGGCTATGGCAGGGGGGCGCGGCAGAAGATCGAGCGGGACCGCGTCGAACTGCTCGCGGGGATCAGGGACCGCCTGACGCTCGGCAGTCCCATCGCGCTTGCCGTCTGGAACCGCGACTATGAGAATTGGAAAGAGGCGATGGCGCCCGAGGGGTGCGACCGTTCGGCGCGGCGGCTGACGTGCGTCCGGCCGGGGCATGCCGATCTTACGGGCATGTCCAAATTTGCGACGGACGACGCCCGCAACGTCTTGGAGCGCGCCTCCGCGCGGGAGACTGCCGCACGGGTCGCCGCGGGCGCGGTGTGTAAAATATTGCTCGAAAAGCTCGGCGTCACCGTCTCGTCGGAGGCGCTTGAGATCGGCGGCGCCGCGGCGGAGGAGAGCCGCAGCAGGATCGACGAAGCGCGCGGCGACGGGGATACCCTCGGCGGCGTCATCGGGCTGAAGATCTCGGGGCTGAAGCGCGGCTTTGGGAGCTGTATGACCTATGCGGAGAAGCTCGACGCCCGCCTCGTCTCCGCGATGATGAGCGTGCAGGCGGTGAAGGGCGCGGAGGTCGGGCTCGGCTTCGCGCTCGCCGGGATGCGCGGCAGCGAGGCGCACGACGAACTCTATACGGACGGCAAGCGGATCTTCCGGAAGACCAACCGCGCGGGCGGGATCGAGGGAGGCATGTCGAACGGGGAGGAGATCGTGCTCCGTGCGGCGATGAAGCCCATTCCCACGCTCGCAAAGGGCCTTCGTACGGTGGATACCGACGGAATGGTTCCCGCCCTCTCCGCGCCCGAGCGCAGCGATACCTGCGCCGTGGAGGCATGCGCGGCCGTCCTGGAGGCGGCGGTCGCCTCCGAGCTCTGCGCGGCCGTCCTCGAGCGTCTCGGCGGAGACACGATGGAAGAAGTCAAAGAACGCTACGGGAGGCTCCCCTCGTGAAGAAGATACGGCTGAGCGTCACGGGCGGAAAAACGGAGAGCACAATCGTCTGCAGACAGCGCGTCTTCACGGGCGTACTGGCGCCCATGCGCGGCTCCCTGCTCGGCGGGGGCGGGCTGCTTTTGACCGATACCAACGTCTTCCGCCTCTACCGGAGGGAGATCGACCGCTCGCTTGGCGGCGTTCCCCGTTTCGTGATGGAGGCGGGAGAGGAACATAAGAACGAAGAGACTCTCTTCGCGCTCCTCCGCGCCATGGCGGAGAACGGACTGCGCCGCAATTCCAAGCTCGTCGTCCTCGGCGGAGGGGTCGCGGGCGACCTCGGCGGGCTCGCCGCCGGGCTCTATATGCGCGGCATCGGCTGCATCCAGATCCCCACGACGCTGCTTGCACAGGTCGACAGCTCCGTGGGAGGGAAGACCGCCGTCGACCTCTGCGGCGTGAAAAATCTGATCGGGATGATCAGGCAGCCCGAGGCGGTGTATGCCGATCCTGTGTTCCTGCGGACGCTGCCCCGCCGCGAACTTCGCTGCGGATTGGGGGAGATCGTCAAACACGGCGCGCTCTCTGCGCCCCTCTTCGAAAAACTCTGCGCCGCGGAGGATCTGTTCGATCCCGCATTCCTCGGCAGCCTCGTGCCCGAAAATATCGCCGTCAAGGCGGAGATCGTCCGGAAAGATCCCACGGAGAAGGGGCTGCGCAGATGCCTCAACCTCGGGCACACCACGGGGCATGCGATCGAGCTTGCCTCGGGGCTCTCCCACGGCGAATGCGTGCTGTGGGGGCTCCTTTTCGAGAGCATGCTTTCGGAGCGGCACCTCGCGGCGGACGGGGAATTTCTCGGGCGGCTGAGATCGCTCTGCCTCTCCGCCTTGGAGGGAGAAACACTCCCCCGCATGCGCGTGGAGGGCGCCTTGCTCGACAAGAAGAACACGGCGGCGGAGGAAGTGACCCTTTCCGTCCCCGTCGCCGCGGGAAAATATGAGATCTTAAGGCTCCCGTTTGCCGAATACGAGCGGGAGCTCCGGGAGATCGGGGAGGCGCTGCAATGAAGCTCGCCGTCGTCGGGAAGGACGTCTCCCTCTCCCAAAGCCCGCAGATGCACGCCTTTCTGTTTGCCGGAATGGGGGAGCGGTGCAGTTATGAGAAAGTCTCTTTGCCGCCCGAGCGGTTTCCGGCGGAGGCGGAGGGGCTCTTTGCCCGCTACGACGGGTTCAACGTCACGATCCCCTTCAAACGGGAGATCATGCCCTTTTTGCGGGAGCTCTCCGAGGACGCGGAGGCGGCGGGCGCGGTGAACACCGTGCTGTGCGGGCGGAGAGCCGGATACAACACGGACGGCGACGGCTTTCTGCTCATGCTCGGCGGCGAAGGGATCGGGCTTGCGGGCAGGCGCGCGCTGGTGCTCGGCGCGGGCGGCGCGGGAAGGAGCTGCATCCGCAAACTTTCCGCGGCGGGGGCGGAGGTGTCCGTCTACAGCCGCAGCTATGAACGGGTGGAGCGGCTCTTTGGGGAGTTCGGGGGATTCACCCCCCTCGCCTCGGCCGATCCCGCGCCCTACGATCTCATCGTCAACTGCACGGGAGTGGGCATGCACGGCAACGCGGGATCCCCCGCGGGGCGGGAGCTGATCTCCCTGTGCGACACGGCGGTCGATCTCATCTATGAACCCGCCGAGACGGAGTTTTTGCGCCTTGCGCGGGAGTGCGGCAAAAAGACGGTCAACGGCGGGGCGATGCTCTTTTATCAGGCATACTTTGCCGACTGCATTTATCTGGAACGAAAAGCGGACGCCGCGGAAGCAAAGCGGCTGTACGCAGAATATCAAAGGGGGCTCGGATGAAAATTTTGGTTTTGAACGGCGTCAATCTCGGACGCACGGGCATGCGCGAGAAGGACGTCTACGGCACACAGACGCTCGAAGAGATCAACGCGGAACTTTGCGGCTTTGCCGCCGCGCACGGGCATGAGGTCTCCTTCCTGCAGTCCGACAGCGAGGGCGCGCTCTGCACGGCGATCGCGGGCGCAGAGGGCAACTTCGACGGGATCGTCCTCAACGCGGGCGCATATTCCCACTACTCTTACGCGATCCGCGACGCGATCGCGGGAGTCACGGTGCCCGTCGTCGAAGTGCACATGTCCAACGTCTGCGCGCGGGAGGAATTCCGCAGGAAGTCTGTCCTCACCGAGGTCTGCCGGGGAGAGGTCCTCGGCTTCGGCAAGAACAGCTATAAACTTGCATTGGAGAGTTTCTGGTTATGAATATCGTTCTTTGCGGCATGATGGGGGTCGGCAAATCGAGCGTGGGCGTTCGGATCACCGAGCTGACGGGCAGAAAATGGGTGGATACCGACGCGGTCATCACCGGGCGGTACGGCAGGATCTCGGACATCTTCGAGTACTACGGGGAGGCGCATTTCCGCTCTCTCGAGACGGAAGTCGTGCAGATGCTCGTCAAGGAGGACAACCTCGTCGTCTCCACGGGCGGCGGGCTCGTGCTCAGACCCGAGAACGGCGAACTTCTCAAGCGCAACGGCAAGATCTTCTTCCTCCGCGCGTCCTTCGAGACCCTTCTCGTGCGCGTCCGCGCGGACGAGACGCGGCCCCTTCTTAAGGACACGGGGAAGACGGCGGAACGCCTCCGCGAGCTCTTGAATGCCCGCACGCCCGTCTATGAGCATGTGGCGGACTATCTCGTGGATACCGACGACAAATCTATCGACGAAGTCGCCGCGGAGATCATCGCGCTTGCGGCGGAGGAACGGCCGTGAAATATGCGCTCATCACGGGCGGCACGAAGGGGATCGGGCTCGCCTGCGCCGCGAAATTTGCCGCGGAGGGCTATGACGTCACCGCGCTATGGTTCCGCGACGAAGCCGCGGCTGCCTCCGCGCGCTCTGCGCTTCCCTCCGTCCGCTTTCTCCGCTGCGACGTCTCGGCAGAGGCGGAGGTCAAGGAGGTCTTCCGCGGGCTTCCCGCCCTCGACGTGCTCGTCAACAACGCCGGCGTCTCCCTGTTTGCGCAGGTCCAGGACACGACCCTTGCGCAGTGGGAGCGGGTCATGGCGGTCAACGCGGGCGGCGTGTTCCTCTGTTCGAAGTATGCGGTAAAAAAACTGCTCGAAAGAGGGGAGGGCGCCATCGTCAACGTCGCCTCGGTGTGGGGAGAGACGGGCGGGAGCTGCGAGAGCGCCTATTCCGCCTCCAAGGGCGCGGTCATCGCCTTCACCAAGGCGCTTGCCAAGGAGCTCGCACCCTCGCACATCACCGTGAACTGCGTCTCCCCGGGCGTCATCGACACGCAGATGAACGCACGGCTCAAGGAGGAGGAGCGGGAGGCTCTGAAAAGCGAGATCCCCCTCGGCCGGTTCGGTGGGGCAGAGGAGGTCGCGGAGCTCATCTTCCGCGTCGCCGGGCAAAAATACCTCACCGGGCAGGATATCGCCCTCAACGGCGGATATTGGATCTGAAACGGACGCAACACGCAGAAAAAATGCCCTGAAAGGGGCTTTTTTCGTTGTTTGCATAGTACTATGTCTGATATAATAATACTACGCCAGACATAAATGGAATACTATGTGTGACATAATCACTATATACTATGTCAGACATAGTATTAAAATTCGGGAGTTTTTCATCAAAAAGGGGGCTTTATGTTCTTTTCGACGGAAGAAAATGCGCTCATTGCGCGGGCGGGAAACGAGCTGATCCGCATCGAGAGGTGGGGCGAAAACGCCCTTCGCGTGCGCGCTACTATGAACCGTGCCTTTTCGGAGGCGGAGAAGGGGCTCTGCGCCCCGCCTTCGGGGCGCGCAAGGGCGGAGATCGGTGAAAGCGGCGCCTCGATCGTGAACGGGACGCTTCGCTGTTTTATTCACGAGCGGGGCTGGATGGAGTTCTACGACGGGGAGCGGCTCCTCCTCAAGGAGTATTACCGCGATTTTTCGGGCGCGAACGGGCACAGCCCGAGCATGAAACTTTGCGCCCGCGAATACAAGCCGCACGGCAGCGACTATGCGATCACCCTCCGCTTCGAGGCCGCCGAGGAAAAGCTCTTCGGCATGGGGCAGTATCAGCAGCCGCAGCTCGATTTGAAGGGCTGTATCCTCGAGCTCGCCCAGCGCAATTCCCAGATCTCGGTGCCCTTCCTCCTCTCCTCCCGCGGATACGGCTTTCTTCTCAACCATGCGGGCGTGGGGGAGGCGGCGTTCGGCGCCAACTTCACGCAGTGGCGGGAGGTCTGTTCGGACGAGATCGACTATTGGATCGTCTCGGGCAGTCCCAAGCAGATCCTCGAGCGGTACACCGCGGTCACGGGGCGTGCGCCGGACTTTCCCGGGAACATGCTGGGGCTATGGCAGAGCAAGCTCCGCTACCGCACGCAGGAGGAGGTCCTCTCCGTCGCGCGCGAATATCACCGCCGCGGGCTCCCGCTCGACGTCATCGTCATCGACTTCTTCCACTGGGTGCGGCAGGGGGACTGGGCGTTCGACCCCGATTATTTCCCAGATCCCGCCGCCATGACGAGGGAACTGAATGCGCTCGGTACCCGCTGCATGGTCTCCGTCTGGCCGACGGTGGACAGAAAGAGCGTCAACTTTGCCCCGATGAGGGAGCGGGGGCTTCTGGTGCGCACGGAGCGGGGGAGCGTCCAGTGCTTCGATTTTCAGGGGGATACCGTCATCTACGACGCGACGAACCCCGCCGCCCGCGACTATCTCTGGGAGCAGATCGAGCGGAATTATTACCGCAACGGGATCGACGGCTTCTGGCTGGACGAGGCGGAGCCCGAGTACTGCGCCTATGACTTCGACCATTTCCGCTACGACGCGGGCCCCGTCGCCAAGACGGGGAACCTCTATCCCCGCGCGCACGCCGAGGGCTTTTACCGCAAGATGAAGGAGGCGGGGCAGAGGGACATCGTCAACCTCACCCGCAGCGCATGGGTGGGCAGCGCGAGATGCGGGGCCGTCGTGTGGTCGGGGGATATCCTCTCCAACTTCGAGAGCCTGCGCGACCAGCTCGCGGGCGGGCTGAACATCGGGATCGCCGGCATTCCGTGGTGGACGACGGACACGGGCGGCTTCTTCGGAGACGTCACCGCGCCCGGATTTAGCGAACTGCTCATCCGCTGGTTCGAGTTCTCCGTCTTTTCTCCCGTCCTCAGGCTGCACGGCGACCGCGGCCCGCACGACATCCCCTGTCTTTCCTCCCTCGACTACGGCGGAGGATTTTCGCCGACGGGGCGGGACAACGAGCTGTGGAGCTATGGGGAGGAGACGTATGAGATCCTGAAAAAATTCCTGTTCCTGCGGCTCTCGATGAAGGACTATCTGAAGGAGGTCTTCGCCGAGGCGAGCGCAAAGGGCTATCCCGTGATGCGGCCGCTCTTCTTCGAATTCCCCGAGGATCCCCGCGCATGGGAGATCTCGGACGAGTATATGCTCGGGAGCCGTCTTCTCGTCGCGCCCGTCCTCTATGAGGGCATGAGAAGGCGCAGCGTCTATCTTCCCAAAGGGACGTGGCGGAGGTTCCCGGGCGGGGGAGGGACGCTTCCCGGCGGGGAATACGAGACGGACGCCCCGCTCGACGAGATCCCCGTGTTCGAGCGCGTCATGAAGACGGAGGGGAAAAATTAGGATTTTCCCAAAATTTTCAAGCAAAAAAGAGGAGTTTTGCCCTCTTCCGTCGAAATAATTACTGTTATGAAGGAAAAGACGTATGAAAGAGAGAATGCGATCCTGTCGCCCTATGCGATGAGATCGCAGGAAAGCCGCGGGCGGCTCAGAGAGGAGCCGCCCTGTTCCATGCGCACCGACTTTCAGCGCGACCGCGACAGGATCATCTATTCCAAGGCGTTCCTCCGCCTCAAGAACAAGACGCAGGTGTTCTTCGCGCCCGACGGCGATCACTACATGTCCCGCCTGACGCACACCCTCGACGTCAGCCAGATCGCCCGCTCGATCGCCCGCGAACTCTCTCTGAACGAAGATCTTGCCGAGGCGATCGCCCTCGGGCACGACCTCGGGCATACGCCCTTCGGGCACGTGGGGGAGCGCGTGCTCTGCCGTCTCGCGCCCTGCGGGTTCCGCCACAGCGAGCAGAGCCTGCGCGTCGTGGACAAGCTCGAGAAGGACGGCAGAGGGCTCAATCTGACCTTCGAGGTCCGCGACGGGATCCTGAACCACGGCAAGAACGGGACGCCGCACACGCTGGAGGGCGCCGCCGTCTCCCTTGCAGACCGCATCGCCTACATCAACCACGACATCGAAGACGCCGTCCGCGCGGGCTATCTCAGGGAAGAGGAGCTCCCCAAGGAGGCGATCGACCTCTTCGGACGGGACACGTCGGAGCGGATCAACACGGCGATCCTCGACATCTGCACGGAGTCGGAGGGGAAGCCGTATGTGCGCATGTCCAAGGAGCGCGGCCGCGCCCTCGAAGCGCTGAGGGCGTTCATGTTTGAGCATGTGTACGAGCGGGCGAACAAGGTGATCCAGGAGAGCGCGGAGCGCATGCTCGGCGAGCTCTACGGATATTTCACCGCCCGCCCGGAGGAGCTCCCCGCCGTCTACCGGGGGCTCATGGAAGAGGACGGGATCGACCGCGTCGTCTGCGACTATCTCTCCTCCATGACGGACAGATACGCGATCGGCGTGTTCAAACAGCTGTACGTTCCGCGGGAGGGCGGACTATGAACGGCAACGGTTTCCCGGAATTTCTGGCCTTGCTCAAGGAGAAAAACGACATCGTTGAGGTCATCGGTTCCTATATAAAACTGGAGCGAAGGGGATATAACTATTGGGCGTGCTGTCCCTTTCATCACGAAAAGACGCCCTCTTTTTCGGTCAACGCGGCAGACCGCTACTATCACTGCTTCGGCTGCGGCGTCTCGGGAGACGTGATCGGCTTCGTCAAGGAGTATGAAAACGTCGACTTCATGCAGGCGGTGCAGATCCTTGCGGCGCGCGCCCATCTCGAGGTGCCCGCCTTCGACAACCGCTCCGCCGAGGAGGTGCAGGAGAAAAAGCGGCGGAAGGACAGGCTCCTCTCCCTCATGAAGGAGACGGCGCGGTTCTATCTTCACAATCTCTATTCGGGGAGGGCGGATCCCCATCTCGAATACCTCGAAAAGCGGAAGATCCTCCCCACGACGATGCACAAGTTCGGGCTCGGCGCCTCGCTCGATTACACCTCTCTGCCCGCCTTCCTCCTGCAGAAGGGGTTCACCCCCGAGGAATGCGAGGCGAGCGGCGCCTGCGCGAAGTCTCCCGACGGGCGGCTCATCGACGCGCAGGGCGGCAGGCTCATCATCCCGATCATCAACAACATGGACGAGGTCATCGCCTTCGGCGGGAGGATCCTCGTCAAGACGGACCGCGCGAAGTACAAAAACACGCGGGATACGGCGCTCTTCGACAAGAGCAAGAACCTCTACAACATCAACCTCGTCAAGCGGCTGAAGCGGGCGGGCGGGATCTCCTCGCTCATCATGGTCGAGGGATATATGGACGCCATCTCCCTCTACCAGGCGGGATTCGAGAACGTCGTCGCGAGCATGGGGACCTCCCTCACCAAGGAGCAGGCGCGCCTGTGCAAGCGTTACACGGACAGCGTGTTCATCAGCTACGACGGGGACTTCGCCGGACAGAAAGCCAACCTGCGCGGGCTCGACATCATGAAGGCGGAGGGCCTCAAGGTGCGGGTCGTGCCGCTTCCCGAGGGGCTCGATC
>CANPZH010000025.1 GCA_947589335.1 uncultured Clostridia bacterium
GCGCCCTCTCGGGGGTGCTGTACATTCTCGACGAGCCGAGCATCGGGCTGCACCAGCGGGACAACGAGCGGCTGCTCGCCTCGCTCAAGGGCCTGCGCGATCTCGGGAACACGCTCATCGTCGTCGAACACGACGAAGACACGATGCGCGCCGCGGACTATCTCGTGGACGTGGGGCCCCTCGCGGGCATCCACGGCGGGGAGATCGTCGCCTGCGGCTCCCTCGAAGACATCATGAACGCGCCGCGGTCGATGACGGGGGACTACCTCGCGGGGCGGCGGAAGATCGAAGTCCCCCCCGTGCGCAAGCGGCCGGACGGCAGATGGCTGCGCGTCGAAGACTGCCGCCAGAACAACCTCAAGGGGTTCACGGCGGAGATCCCCGCGGGGCTCCTGACCCTCGTCACGGGCGTCTCGGGGTCGGGGAAATCCTCCCTCGTCAACGAGATCATTCTGCCCATCCTCTCCAACAACCTCGGGGGCGCGCGCCTGCCCTTCGGCAAGAGCGGGAGCTTTTCGGGGCTCGAATATTTCGATAAAGTGATCGCGATCGACCAGTCTCCCATCGGCAGAACGCCGAGGAGCAACCCCGCAACGTACACGGGAGTGTTCACGGCGATCCGCGAACTGTTCGCCGCCACGCCCGACGCCAAGGCGATGGGGTTCAAGTCGGGCAGGTTCAGCTTCAACGTCGCGGGCGGACGGTGCGAGAACTGCCAGGGCGACGGCATCATGAAGATCGAGATGCACTTCCTCCCCGACGTCTACGTCCCCTGCGAGGTCTGCGGCGGCAAGCGCTACAACCGCGAGACCCTCGAAGTGCGCTACAAGGGGAAGACGATCTCCGACGTCCTCGACATGACGGTCGAGGAGGCGTGCGAGTTTTTCAAACCGGTCACGACGATCTACAACAAGATCGCCACCCTCAACGAGGTCGGGCTCGGCTACATCAAACTCGGGCAGAGCTCCACCACCCTCTCGGGCGGGGAGGCGCAGCGGGTCAAGCTCGCGACGGAGCTCTCCAAGCGTTCGACGGGGCGGACGGTCTATATCCTCGACGAGCCCACGACGGGGCTTTCGAGCTACGATGTCGACAAACTCGTCAAGATCCTCCTCCGCCTGCGGGACGGCGGGAACACGGTCATCGTCATCGAGCACAACCTCGACGTCGTCAAGACCGCGGATCACATCATCGACCTCGGCCCCGAGGGGGGAGACCGCGGCGGGACGATCCTCTGCACGGGGACGCCCGAAGAGGTCTCCGCGGTCGAAAATTCTTATACGGGTCAATTTTTGAAGAAGGTATTGAAGTAACATGTTCAACGCAAAGATGATGCGGCTCGGGGAAGAGCGTTCGGCGATCCGCGAGCTGTTCGAGTACGGAAACAGGCGCAAGCGGGAGATCGGGGAGGAGAATGTGTTCGATTTTTCCATCGGCAACCCGAGCGTGCCCGCGCCCGCCTGCGTCGGGGAGGAGATCGGGCGGCTGCTCGCCGAAGTCCCCCCCGAAACGCTGCACGGGTACACCTCCGCGGCGGGGCTCTATGAGGCGCGGAGGGCGGTCGCAGACTATCTGCGGGAGAAATTCGGCGCGCCGATGTCCCCCGATCTCATCTACATGACCTGCGGGGCGGCGGCGTCCCTTGCCGTCGTGCTCGGCGCGGCATTGCAGCGGGGGGACGAGGTCATCGTCATCGCACCCTTCTTTCCCGAGTACCGGGTCTTCATCGAGGCGGCGGGCGGCGTCTGCGTGCCCGTTCCCGCCGGAGAGCGGTTCCATTTGGACCTCGGGGCGATCGGGCGGGCGGTCACGGAGAGGACCCGCGCCATCATCGTCAATTCTCCCAACAACCCGACGGGCGCCGTCTACGGCAGGGAGGAGATCGCGGCGCTCTCCCGTCTCCTTGAGGAGAAGAGCAGGGGGAAAGATCCCATCCTGCTGATCGCGGACGAGCCCTACCGCGAACTCGTGTACGGGAGGGAGGTCCCCTTCATTCCGAATTTTTACGGCGACACCGTCGTCTGCTACTCCTTCTCGAAGTCGCTGTCCCTCGCGGGGGAGCGCATCGGCTACATCGCGGTCTCCCCGCGGTGCAGCGGGGCGGAGGATCTCTTCTCCGCGGTCTGCGGCGCCGGCAGGGGGTTCGGCTTCGTCTGCGCGCCCGCCCTCTTCCAGCGGGTCGTCATGCGCTGTCTCGGGCAGTCTTCCGACGTGGAGGAATACCGCAAAAACCGCGACCTCCTCTTCGGGGCGCTCACGGAGTACGGCTATGCGTGCTCCGAGCCGGAGGGGGCGTTCTATCTCTTCGTAAAATCGCCGGAGCCCGACGCAAAGGCGTTTTCGGAGCGCGCGAAAAAGTATGAGCTACTCCTCGTCCCGTCCGACAGTTTCGGCACGGAGGGGTACGTCCGTGTCTCCTACTGCGTGCCGAAAAAGACGATCGAGCGGAGCCTTCCCGCCTTCGGGCGGCTGATGGAGGAATACCGCAGATAGCCCCTCTGCTAAAAATTGTATAGAAAGGCAAAACCTCCGCATAATGAAGTTATACGGAGGTTTTTTATGAAAGCAACGGGAATCGTAAGGAGGATCGACGAGCTCGGAAGGGTCGTCATTCCCAAGGAGATAAGAAGGACGCTGAGGATCAGGGAGGGGGATCCCCTCGAGCTCTTCACCGACCGCGACGAGCTGATGCTGAAGAAGTACTCGCCCATCGCGAGCATCGAACAGTTTGCAAAGGGCACGGCGAAGTCGCTGAGCGAACAGAGCGGGTACCTCGCGGTCATCTGCGATACGGACGGCGTACTGCAGGCGAGCGGGCAGGGCAAGAAATCGCTCGCGGGCAAGACGGTCTCCGACAAGATGACGGAGGTCATGCTCTCGCGTCGGAGCTATCTTGCGAACAAGGCGGAGGGGGGCGACATCCTGCCCATTGCGGCGGACACCGATCTCACGGTCACGGCGCAGGTCATCGTGCCCGTCGTCTCGAACGGGGACTGCCTCGGCGCGGTGGTGCTGCTCTCGACGGACGAGGGGGCGATCATGGAGTCCTCGGCGGTCAAGCTGGCGAGGCTGACGTCCGACATCATCGCCAACCAATTCGAATGACGGCTGCGCGGCACGCCCCGGGGCGTGCCGCGCCTACATATGAAGCGCAAGCATTTTCTGAAAAACGCCGCGGTGCTGTCTGCCGGCGGGATCCTCGCCAAGGGGATCGGGGCCGTCTACCGCATTCCGCTCTCCAACCTGCTCGGGGGATACGGCATGGGGCTGTACCAGATGGCATACCCCCTCTTCTGCGTACTGCTCACCTTCTCCTCGGCGGGGATCCCTTCGGCGTTCTCCCGCCTGATCGCGCGGGAGACGGCGCAGGGGCGGGACAGCGCGGGGACGCTGAAGACGGCGCTCCGTCTCTTCGCCCTGCTCGGGCTGTGCGGGACGGGGCTCATGTGCCTGCTCGCGCCCCATTTCAGCGCCCTGCAGGGGGACCGGCGGCTGGCGGAGTGTTACTATATGCTTGCCCCGTCCGTCTTCCTCGTCGCGCTGATCGCCGTCCTGCGCGGGTATTTTCAGGGCAAGAACGACATGGCGCCGACGGCGGTCTCCTCGGTCGCCGAACAGGCGGTCAAGGCCGCGCTCGGGCTCTTTTTCGCCTACCGTCATGCAGACGACCCCGTCCGCGCCGTCTCCCTCTGTCTCTTGGCGGTCACCGTCTCCGAGGCGTTCGCCCTCCTCTGCCTTCTGCGCCGCGTCCGCGGGGAAGTGCGCCCGAAACTGCTCGCCGTGCGCCGCCTCGGGGGGACGGACGTCCTCTTCGATGCCCTTCCCGTCATGGCGGCGGCGTCCCTTCTGCCACTCTCGCAGACGGCGGATTCCGTCCTGCTCGTCCGCCTGCTCGCCGCGCACACCCCCCGCGCGGTCACGCTGTACGGGCTGTTCACGGGCGGAGCCCTCTCCCTCGTCGGGCTCCCCGCAACGGCGTGCTACGGGCTCGCGGCGGCGGCGGTGCCCTCCGTCTCCCGCTGTTTTGCCCGCGGGGAAGAGGAGGAGGGGCGGCGCCGCGCGCTGGACGCCCTTCTCATCACCTTTCTTTTCGCCCTTCCCTGCGCGCTCGGGCTCTTCCTGCTCGCGGGGCCCATCGCGGCGATCCTCTATCCCTCCCTTGCGGCGGAGGAGGCAAGGACCCTCGTCGGGCTCATCCGTCTCATGTCCGTCTCGGCGGTCTCGCTCGCGGGGATCGACACCCTCGCCGCCTGTCTCACGGGCATGGGGAGGGCGAAGTATGCGGCGCTGTCCATGCTCGTTGCGGTCGCGGCGAAGTTCGCCCTGCAGTTTCTTCTCGTCCCCGACCCGCGCTTTTCGGTCGGCGGAGCGGAGATCGCGGCAAACGTCTGCTATCTGGTTGCTTTTTTCCTCGATTTGTTCTATACTGTAAAGAAAAAACGGGAGAGGCAGCATGATTACGATCGTCAGCCTGGGGATCACGAAGAACGATTTGACGTCGGGCGCGTTGAACGCGATGAGGGCCGCGCAAAAGGTGCTTGTGCGCAACGAGTCGCCCGTCTGTGAGGGATTGAGAGAGGCGGGGATCGCCTACGAAACGCTCGACTATGTGTACGGCAAGAGCCGCAATTTCGATACGCTCGCCAAGAATCTGGCGGCGGAGGTCAAGCGGCGGGCGAAGGACGGCGACGTCTGCTACTGCGTGGAGGGAGGCGTCTCGGAGGACCGCGCGGCGCGCATTTTGCTCGGCGGAGGAGCTTCCGCCGTCGAGGGCGTCACGAAGGCGGCATACGCGGCGGCAAAGGCGGGGCTGTTCGGGGCCTATCAGGCCGTCTCCGCCTATGAGCTCGCGGAGCGCCGTCTCGCCTTCCCGCTCGTCGTCTACGATTTAGACGACCGCTGTCTCGCGGGCGACGTCAAGCTCCTCCTTTCGGAGGCATGCGGCGACGAGGCGCCCTGCTATTTCCTCGACGGGGAGGAGGGGAAGCGCATCGCCCTCTTCGAGGCGGACAGGCAGACCTATTCCCCCCGCTCCGCCCTCGTGGTGTACGAGCTCCCGCTGCTCGAAAAGAAGCGGTTCGGCTTCGACGATGTCGTCGCCGTCCTGCGCCGCCTGCGCGCGCCCGACGGCTGCCCTTGGGACAGGGCGCAGACGCACGAGAGCATCCGCATCAACGCGATCGAGGAGGCGTATGAGCTCGTCGACGCGATCGACCTCAAAGACCCCGAAAAGATGTGCGAGGAGGCGGGAGACGTCCTGATGCAGGCGCTCTTCCACACCCTCATCGAGGAGGAGAGTGGGAACTTCACGGTCGGAGACGTCCTCACGGGGCTGTGCGAAAAGCTCATTACGCGGCACACGCATGTCTTCGGACAGGACAAAGCGACGGGCGCGGAGGGGGCGCTGTCCGTCTGGGAAAAGAACAAAATGACCGAGAAGCACCAGACGACGTTCTCGGATGCGGTCAACGACGTCCCCGAATGCTTCCCCGCCCTTCTGAGGGCGCAGAAGATCGCAAAGCGGGTCGAAAAGGGGGGCTGGGACGCCGCCACTTTGGAAAATTTCGAGCGGAAGTTCCGCGAGGAATACGCCGAACTGCTCGGGGCATACCGTTCGGGCGACAAGGCGCAGATCGCGGAGGAACTCGGCGACGTGCTGTTCTGCACGGTCGAGCTCGCGCGGGCTGCGGGCGCGGACGCGGAGATGGCGCTCCTCGACACCGTCAAAAAGATGCAGAGACGCTACACCGCATACGAGGCGCTCGTCCGCGCCGACGGCAAAGATCCCCTTGCGCTCGGCAAGGAGGAGAAGGATCGCTATTATGAACGGGCAAAGCGGGATACACGCGCTTGAGGTCGCGGGGCTGAAGCTCCCCTGCAACGTCTTTCTCGCGCCGATGGCGGGATACACGAACTATCCCTTCCGCAAGATGTGCCTGTCCCTCGGCGCGGGGCTCGCGTTCACGGAGATGGTGAGTTGCAAGGGGCTCCTGTACGGGAGCGAGGAGACGAAGCGTCTGCTCTGTTCGGGCGGGGGAGAGCCTTTGAAGGCGGCGCAGATCTTCGGGAGCGATCCCGGCGTCATGCGCGCGGCGTGCGAGAGCGAGGAGCTTGCGCCCTTCGATCTGATCGACATCAACATGGGCTGCCCCATGCCCAAGATCGTGAAGAACGGCGAGGGGAGCGCGCTCATGGAGAATTTCCCGCTCGCCGAGCGGGTGATCTCGGCGTGCGTCCGGAGCGGGAAGAGGATCTCGGTCAAATTCCGCACGGGCGTGCGCGAGGGCGGAGAGTGCGCCGCGGAGTTCGCGAAACTGTGCGAGGGCGCGGGCGCCTGCATGGTCACGGTGCACGGCAGAACGCGGGAGAAGATCTATTCGGGTCCCGTGAACTTCGAAGAGATCGCAGCCGCCAAGCGGGCGGTCGGGATCCCCGTCGTCGCGAACGGCGGGATCTGGAGCCGGAAGGACGCGGAGAAGATGTTCGACCGCACGGGCGCGGACGCCGTCATGATCGCCCGCGCCGCCCTCTACCGCCCGACCGTGTTCGCCGCGCTGGCGGAGCGGGAGGAGCCGCCGCTCTCGGAACTCTTCCCCGTCCAGCTCCGCGAGACGAAAGAGCTCTACGGCGAGCGGTTCGCATGCGTGTTCATGCGGAAAATGGCGGCATTCTACTTAAAGGGCAGGCCGGGCGCGGCGGCGATGAAGCGCGCGCTCTTTTCGGCGGAGACGACGGAGGCGGTCGAGGAACTCGCCGCACGGGCCTTCGCGGCGGAAGAGGGCTGAGCCGTACAGGGACATGACAGACGGAATTTCGGGGCGCGTAGGGCAAAATACGCGTCTTTTTTCGTATTTTCGCAAAAAAACCGTCGTCAAACGCTGTACTTCCGCCGAAAAATCTGATATAATAATTGGGAAAGCGCGCGCCCGCGTATACGCGGGCGCGCGCGAGGAGGAAGGAATGCCCGAAAAAGTAGAGAGCGCATACGGCGCGGAACAGATCCAGGTGCTCGACGGATTGGAGCACATCCGCAAACGTCCCGGCATGTACATCAGCTCCACGGACGAAAAGGGGTTGCATCATCTTGTGAGCGAGGTCGTGGATAACTCCATCGACGAGGCGCTCGCTGGCTATTGCGACCGCGTGGACGTCACCGTCAATCCCGACGGGAGCTGCACGGTGGAAGACAACGGAAGGGGGATCCCCACGGAGATCCACCCCAAGGAGGGGATCTCGACGGTCGAGGTCGTCTTCACCAAGGTCAACGCGGGCGGCAAGTTCGGCGGAGACTCCGGCTACAAGGTCTCGTCGGGGCTGCATGGCGTCGGCGTGAAGGCGGTCAACGCGCTCTCGGAGTGGCTCGAGGTCGAAGTCTTCCAGAACGGGCACATCTATAAACAGATCTACAACCGCGGCGTACCCCAGCGCGCGCTGCAGATCGTCGGCGATACCGACAGAACGGGCACCAAGGTGACCTTTTTCCCCGACGACGAGATCTTCGAGACGACCGTCTTCCGTTACGACACGCTCAAAGTCCGCTTGAAAGAGCTCGCCTTCCTCAACAAGGGGCTCACGATCACGCTGACGGACCGCCGCAGCGGGCACGAGAGGAGCGACAGCTTCTTCTACGAGGGAGGGATCCGCGAGCTCGTCGCGGAGCTCAACAAGGGGCAGGAGACGCTCTTCGAAGAGCCGCTCTACTTCGAGGCGCAGGACGGCACCACGGTCTGCGAGGTCGCCCTGCAATACAACGAGAGCTACAACGAAGTGATCTATTCCTACGCCAACAACGTCAACACGATCGACGGCGGAACGCACATCGAGGGGCTGAAGCTCGCGCTCACGAAGGTCATCAACGACGCGGGCAGAAAACTCAACCTGCTCAAGGAGAGCGACCGTCTCACGGGCGAAGACGTGCGCGAGGGGATCACCGCCGTCGTGTCCGTCAAGCTCGAGGACGCCCAGTTCGAATCCCAGACGAAGGATAAGCTCAACAACAGCTTTATCCGCCCGTTCGTCTCCAAGTGCGTCTCGGAGCGGTTCGGCGACTATATCGAGGAGCACCCGAGCGCGGCGCGGGAGCTCGTGCTGCGCTGTATCACGGCGCAGAAGGCGCGGGACGCCGCCCGCAACGCCCGCGAGCTGACGAGGCGGAAGGGGGTGCTCGAATCGACCACGCTGCCCGGGAAACTGGCAGATTGCTCGGACAAACGCCCGGAGCTGTGCGAGATCTACATCGTCGAGGGCGACTCCGCAGGCGGGACGGCGAAGCAGGGGAGAGACAGGCGCTTCCAGGCCATCCTTCCCCTCCGCGGCAAGATCCTGAACGTCGAGAAGGTGCGGCTCAACCGCGCCCTCGAGAACGCGGAGATCAAGGCGATGATCACGGCGTTCGGCTGCGGCATTCTCGACGATTTCGACGAGAGCAAGCTCCGCTACGACCGCATCATCTCGATGACCGATGCCGACGTGGACGGCGCGCACATCCGCATCCTGTTTCTGACCTTCCTCTTCCGCTATATGCGCCCGCTCATCGAGCACGGGCACGTCTATTCCGCCAAGCCGCCGCTCTACAAGGCGAGCGTGAAGGGCAGGGAGGACGTGTATCTCTACTCCGAGGAGGAGAAGACGCTCTTCGACGCTGCGAACAACAACAAGGTCGAATACCAGCGGTATAAGGGGCTCGGCGAGATGAGCACCGAACAGCTCTGGGATACGACGATGAATCCCGCGACGCGCACGCTCATCAAGGTGACGATGGAAGACGCGGTCGAAGCGGATAAAATGTTCTCCGTCCTGATGGGGGAGAGCCCCGCGCTGAGGCGGCAGTTCATCGAAGAGAACGCCACCCTTGTGACCGATCTGGATATCTGAGGGCATATTAGTATCGCATGCACCCCGCAGCGCAGAAGCGTGCTTCCGCTCGCGGAAAGAATTTTGGAAGCGCATTTTTCTTGCTGTCCCCTTGAGGGGAAAGTGGCGAACGTAGTGAGCCGAAAGGGGTGTTACAAAAATGGCAACACCCCCTCAGTCTCGGCTACGCCTCGCCAGCTCCCCCTCAAGGGGGCGCCAAGGAGGAACCCCTTGCCCGTCTTCAAAGGGGCGCCGAGGGCGGAACAACGAAATTTGAGCAATCAAACATAAAGGAAGCAACATTATGGCAAAACGCGAAACAAGTCCCGAGCTTACCGAAGAATTCAAAAAGACGCTCGCCATGACGAAGATCGTCGACACCGAGGTGAACGACGAGCTGAAGCGTTCGTTCATCGCCTATGCGATGGCGGTCAACAAGTCCCGCGCCATTCCCGATGTGCGCGACGGGCTCAAGCCGGTGCATCGCCGCATTCTCTATGCGATGCACGAAATGGGGCTGTATAACGACAAGGCATACCGCAAATGCGCCCGTATCGTCGGCGACGTCATGGGTAAATTCCATCCCCATGGCGACAGTTCCGTCTACGACGCGCTTGTCCGCCTTGCGCAGGATTTCTCCATCAACTTCCCGCTCGTCGACGGACACGGCAACTTCGGTTCCGTCGACGGGGATCCGCCCGCCGCCATGCGTTATACCGAGGCGCGGCTCACCAAGCTCGCCGCGGAAATGCTCCGCGATCTCGACAAGGAGACGGTGGATTTCTTCCCCAACTTCGACGGGATCGAGATGGAGCCCGCGGTGCTGCCCGCGCGCTTTCCCAACCTTCTGGTCAACGGGTCCGACGGGATCGCCGTCGGCATGGCGACGAACATCCCTCCCCACAACCTCGCGGAGGTCGTGGACGGCGCGATCGCGATGATCGACAACCCCGCGATCACGGTCGACGAGATGATGCAGTACATTCCCGCGCCCGACTTCCCCACGGGGGGCGTCATCATGGGCAGGAGCGGGATCCGCAAGGCATACCGCACGGGGCAGGGCAACATCGTCATCCGCTCGAAGTGCGAGATCGAGGAGCACGGCACGGGCGCGAATGCGCGGAACCGCATCATCGTCACGGAGATCCCCTATCAGGTCAACAAGGCCCAACTCATCATCCAGATCGCGGACATGGTCAAAGATAAGCGCATCGAAGGCATCGCCGACATCCGCGACGAATCGGGCAGAGAGGGGCTCCGCATCGTCATCGAATGCAAGAAGGACGCGAACGCGCAGGTCGTTCTCAACACCCTCTATAAACATACCAACCTGCAGGTGTCCGACGGGATCATTTTGCTCGCCCTTGTGGAGAACGGCACGGAGCCGCGCTATCTCAACCTCTGCGAGATCCTCAGCTACTATCTGGCGCACCAGAAGGAGGTCATCACGCGCAGAACGCGCTACGACCTTGCGAAGACGGAGGAGCGCGCGCACATCGTTGAGGGGCTGGTGCTCGCGCTCGCGAACATCGACGAAGTGATCAGGATCATCAAGGAATCCGCCGACAAAAACGACGCCTGCGAGAAGCTCATCGCCGCGTTCGAGCTGTCCGAAAAGCAGGCGAACGCCATTCTCGAGATGAGGCTGCAGCGGCTCACCTCCCTCGAAGTCGAAAAGCTCCGCGAGGAACTCGCCGCGCTCACGGCGACGATCGCCGATCTCAAAGACATTCTCGCGAGCGAACAGCGGGTGCTCGCGATCATCCGCACCGACCTCGTCGCGATCAAGGAGAAATACCCGTCCGAACGCAAGACGGAGATCTCCGTGGACTACGGCGACATCGACGACGAAGACCTGATCGACGAGGAGGACGTCGTGATCTCGATGACGCACGGCGGCTACGTCAAGCGCTATCCCGCCTCCGAGTACCGCGCGCAGAACCGCGGCGGCGTGGGCGTGACGGGGCACAAGCCCAAGGAGGACGACTTCGTCGAGCAGATGTTCGTCTGCTCCACCCATGTGCCCGTGCTCTTCTTCTCCAACCTCGGCAAGGTGTACTCCATCAAGGGATACATGATCCCCGAGGCCAACCGGCAGGCGCGCGGCAGGGCGATCGTCAACCTGCTCCAGCTCTCGGCGGGAGAGAAGATCGCGGCGATCCTGCCCGTCTATGAGAACGGGACGGGATACCTCGTGATGGCGACGAAGAACGGGCTCATCAAGAAGACGGCGACGAGCGAATTCGACCGCATCATGAAGAGCGGGAAGATCGCGATCAAGATCGCCGAGGAAGACGAACTCATCTCGGTGCAGTTCGCGGGCGGAGAGGACGAGATCATCGTCGCCTCCCGTTCGGGCAAGTGCATCCGCTTCCCCGAAACGGACGTCCGCCCGATGGGAAGGGACACGATGGGCGTCAAGGCGATCAATCTTTCGGAGGGCGACGCCGTTGTGGATATGCTCGTCCTCAAGGAGGGATTCGACATTCTGACCGTCTCCGAGAACGGGTACGGCAAGCGCACGAGCCCCGCCGACTACCGCACGCAGACGCGGGCAGGCAAGGGGATCAAGGCGGGCGTCTTCAACGAAAAGACGGGACGTCTCGTCAATATGAAGCTCGTGAGAGACGACCTCGACATCATGATGGTCTCCTCCGCGGGGATCGTGATCCGCATGCACGGCGAATCCGTCTCGCAGATCGGGCGGAACACGCGCGGGGTCAGGCTGATGAATCTGAGGGGAGGCACGGTCGCGACCGTCGCCATCACCGACCGCGACGAAGACGCGGAAGTGGAAGTCCCCGAGGAGACGGCGGCAGACGTCCCCGCGGAAGAGGAAGAGAGCGAAGAATGATTAAAAACAGCGGCGGCGCCGCGGACCTTTGGTCCGCGGCGCCGCTTTCTCATATGCGCAAATTTTGTCAGATCATCATCAGGGCAAGTCCGCCGAGGGCGGCAAGCAGGGCGGGGATCCCCACGGCTACGCCCATCTTGAGGAAATCGACATAGCGGAATCTAAGGCCGTGGCGGTTGAGGATGGAGCTCCACATGATCCCGGCGAGCGCGCCGACGGGCGTGAGCAGGGCGCCGAGGTTGGAGCCGATGACCGTCGCATACACCGCCCCGAGCGCGCCCGCGCCCTTCACGCCCGCAAGAACGGAGGAGAAGAGGACGCTCATGGGGATGTTGTTCACGACGTTCGCCGCCAAGAAGGACGCCGCTCCGTATTTGAGAAGGAGGAGTTTGGAGCCGAACAGCCCGGCAAGGGCGGCGGTCACCCCCCTCTGTTCGAGCACGGCGATCATCACGAACATCGAGAGCATGAAGGGGATCAGTTCATAGGGAGCGCGGCGGAGACAGCCGAGAAGCTCCTTGGGGCGCCGCCTTTGCACGACCGCGAAGATCCCCGCGAAGAGGAAGAGGCTCCCCACGGCGCAGAGGGAGACGAGCCACATCTCCAGCCCGATGTAGGAGCCCACGGCGAGCCCCAACGTGCACACGCCGAGGTGGACGATGCCGACGCAGAGCAGCGGCTTGTTCCCGATTGTGACCTCCTCGGGTTCCCCTGCGAGCGGGGCGGAGAGTTTCTTGCGGAAGAGCAGCCACAGCGCAAGCAGGGACACTCCGCCCGCAAAGAGGGTCGGCACGAGGCTCACGCGGAGGTAGGAGAGGAAGTCGATCCCGTAGGCGGTCGCAAGGTAGATGTTGGTGGGATTGCCGATGACGAGCGCCATGCTCCAGGTGTTGGCGGCGACGAACTCCGCCGCGAGATAGGGCGTCGGGTCGATCTTCGCATTCTTGCCGAAGTAGCAGATGAAGGGGGTGAAGGAGAGGATGATGACGTCGTTCGAAGTAAAGACGGTGAGGACGGAGACGGTGAAATAGAGCAGGAAGAAGAGCCGTTTTTGCCCCCCATTCGCCCTTTTGAGGGCGATATTCGCGAGATAGCGGAAGAATCCGAGTTCGTCGAGGAAGACGGACAGAACGGTCATGGAGAGGAAGAGAATGAGGATCTTGACGGGGTTGACCGCGGTGTTTTCGGTGAGCGCCTTGCCGAGGGCGGGCAGATCCGCCTGTCCGCACAGGAGGAGCAGGGCGGCGCCGAGCAGGGTGATCAGGGGATAGAGCGGAACGGAAAACTTCCCGAGACGGAGTTTCGGGAAGAAGAGGATACTGAGGATCATGACGGCGCAGGTCGCGGCGCAGATGAGGATGGCGGGCAGCATGGAAATTCCTTCGGTCCGTTTTTTCGGATCCGCCAAATTCTATCATAAACCGCGCGCGAATGCAAGCGATATGAACCCGTTTATTCCGCTTTTTCGGCAGGTTTTACTTTGACGCTCCCGCAGAGGACCTCGGCATAGGAATAGGAAGTCTTGCCGAGGAAGTTTTTGTCGTTGGGGCTCACGGTGAAGAGGGCGGGATACACCCCCGAGAGCTCTCCGCAGTAGCGGAGGAACTTGTTTCTGCCGAGGTTTACGGTCACATCCACCTGGGTGCGGAAGTAATCGGCGATGGTCTGTTTGATCCTTTTGAGGTCGTCGTTGCGCTTGATCATGCAAGAAATGATAGACAGAAAAGCAAAATGTTATACCCCGTCATAACCTTCCCGCTGCCTTCATACAATAGAGGGAAACCTAAAAAACGGGAGTGGACTTATGGTGAAAACAGACGTCTTTCGGGGCTACGGAAAAATCGGCGGTCTGAGCGCGCAGACTGCCGTCGAATGCCGCTTCGGCGGAGAGGTGGAGACGGTGCTCTCCGCGCATGCGAGCGCGGTGCTCATCGGCGCGGAGGCGGCGGACGGTGAGGTCCGTTACAGCGGGCGGGCGCTCTTTTCCATCGTGTATGAAGATGCGGAGAAGAAGGTCTGCCGTGCGGAGAAGGGGGTGGAATTCTCGGCGAAAGCCGCCTTCGACGCCTGCTGTCCCGCCTACACGGCGCGGGCGGTCCTCGGCACGGAGAACGTGTCCGTGCGGCGGGAGGGCGCGAGCGTGTACGTCTCGGCGCTGATCGGGGCGGATATCGCCCTCTACGGCGACCGCACATTCGAATACGTCACGGACGGCGATCTCGTCTTCAAACGGGAGACCGTCCCCGTCCTGACCGCCCATCTCTGCGGGGGCGCGGCGGAGGCGGACGACGAATTCGAAACGGAATTCATCGGCGACATTCTTCTGCATGCGGAGACGGTCTGCCTGACGGACGTCGCCTGCGAAACTGGCTCTCTCCGCGTCGAAGGGGAGGTCAATCTCGGGATCCTGGCGCTCAAGGGGGAAAACGGGCTCGTCTCCTTCGAACGGCTGGTGCCCTTCCGGATCGACATCCCCTGCGAGGAGGCCGCGATCGGGCAGAGCGCGGAGGCGCGGGTCTTCGTCACGGGCGTCTCCCTGCACGCCGACGCGGACGAGGAGCAGGGCAAGTGCAAGATCACGGCGGAGCTGTCCCTCTC